>CAZMGQ010000074.1:0-8575 GCA_964565855.1 uncultured Lentisphaerales bacterium
CCTCGAAGTGGCGGCGATCGAGGCCTGCGACATAGACGAGGCGGTTAGTGATGTCGAAATGGTTGGTGACGACGAGGTCGCTCTCCAGCTCTTCTGCAAGGTTTGTCGCAATGGAGCTGTAGGAGATAACGTTGATGTTGGTCGAAACTGTAAAGGGATATTCACCGGGGTTTTCGAGGTGTCGGGTCTGGGTGAAAAGGACGAGGTCGACCTCGGTTTGTGCCAGTGAGTTGGAGGGTGCGAAGGGGTACCAGAGTTCGACTGCCAGGGTATATTCGTTGGAGGGGGCGACGGAGGTGCGGTCGTAAAGGTTGGTCGAGAGGACGAATTCGTTTACCAGGGGATTGGGTTCGATGCCGTAACTGTCGAGCCAGGGGTGGTCGGTATCGGTCTGAGGAATCCGGTCGGCGTCGAGGTAGTTGATCAGGTTCCAGTAGAGGGCCGTAGGGGCGTTGGTGACAGGGAAGGCCGGCTCTGTGCCGAAGAGGGAGGCACCGAGCGTGGCGAAGTAGTCTTCGTTGTCGGGATGATTGCGGTAGAAGCGGACAGGGTCGGTCGAGCTTGAGGCATCGGGCAATTGGCCGTTGAAA
The DNA here is from genome assembly GCA_964565855.1 of uncultured Lentisphaerales bacterium. Classification (GTDB taxonomy): domain Bacteria; phylum Verrucomicrobiota; class Kiritimatiellia; order RFP12; family JAZUKQ01; genus CAZMGQ01. The sequence goes on from CAZMGQ010000074.1 coordinate 591, forward strand.
GTGTTGGTGATGCTGTTGATATCGAACTTGTTGGTGACAGCCACCGTGCCACGGTCGCCGACCCAGCTTGTGCGGGGGAACTGGTCGGGATCGGGGTCGTAGGAATAGATACCCAGGGCTTCGAGGAAGTCGAGAAATTCTGTGGCACTTTCGCGTGGGTCGCCCAGGTTGTCGTAGAGACCACGGTTGGCGCGCAAATCGGGTCGGGTCGGGTAGTTGATCTGTCGTTCAAGGTCTTCGAAAAATTCACCCACATTGCCCAGTTGGCTGGCGGCGAGGAACTGGTTGGTCGTCAGGTGATGGGCATCGAACGTACCGCTGAGGTCGATCGTAAGGAAGGCGACCCGGGCCGGCAGCGAGGAATCGGCACGTTCGAAAACGTTGGTGGAGCGGATATAGGTCCAGCCGGAGGGAGTTTCCGCAGCCTGCTCGCGCAGGACCGGCGGAACCAGGTTGGTGACCCAGCCCCGCATCAGGCTGTCATGGCCGGGGATACGATAGCCGGTGGAGCCCATGCAGAGGCCGTTGGTGACATCCTCGGGGTACCAGCGTTCGCTGTGTTCGCGGTCCCAGTGTGCGAGCAGGTCTTCGATTTCGGGGTTGCTTTCGTGTGAGGGGTTGTAATCGTTGTACCATTCCGGTGCCGGGGCATAGCGGCCGACGGTGTGGAAGGCCACATGATCGAACACGAGTGCTTCGGCGGCGCTCAGGTACTGATGGCTGAGGGCCTTGTTGCGGGCATGGCGGGCTGCCAGAAACTCGACCCGCATGGCGACCAGGAAGGCGGTCGTGATCAGGATCAGCAGTGAGAGAACGCCGAGGGCGACGATGAGAGCGACGCCGGAGCGCTGATTCCGGGTGTGAGGGTGCAGCAGTTTGATCATGGCAGGTGCCCCCCTTCACGGTTGGAGAGCCAGATGCGATGTGTGAACCAGGTGGCGTATTTTTTCTTTTCGCTCTCGCTTTCATCCTGCAACCGGATGGCCATCCGGCGTGGCAGCAGGAGAACTTCGATATCGAGCATCACGGGCAGGAGATGGTTAAAGTCGCGTGAATCGTAAGAATCGTGCGATTCGAGCGTAACGGGTTGTTCTTCTAATTCGGAATCGTCTTTGTGTGGTGATGTGGCTTTGATGCGCAGTTCGACGATATTTTCGAGAATCGCCTGACTGGCCCGATTGGTTTCCGCCCAATGTTCCCAGTCACCGGGATAGTCCTCATCGATGGGGACAAGACGTCGCTCGCGATAAATGGAGCTGTAACCGTCGTCATTTTTGGGAGTGGCGAAAATGTGCATCTGGTAAAGAGAGCGCATTTCAGCATCCTGCTTCGGGGGCGGGGAGGTGACCCGGTAGAAGATCAGCGACTGGGCGATATTCGTACCATGGAGCTCAATGTCGGCATTTTTATCGAGTTCAAAAACGAGGTTGGAGTTGGCAATGGCGGCGCTGAGTTCAGCTTCGATCAGACCGAAGGCGGAGCGGGCATTGATGTCCAGTTCGGCAGCATCGTTGCCGCGTCGCCAGGCCCGTTGGGTATCGGTGATAATGCGGCCGAGGATGGCGATCACCGTTACCAGGATCGTCATGGCGGCGACCAGTTCGAGCAGTGAAAAGCCACGGCGGCGGTGCATGGTCACGGCAGCCTCCCGGGGTTGGGGAAGAGGGAAAAATAGGTCTGGGCGGGACTGTTGGTCTGGCCCCGGGGCCAGACGTGGAGCGTGATCTGGGCCCGGTTGGTGGGGAAGTTTTCGAAGACTCCGCCTTGGGCCTGTTGCCCGGTATCATCTTCCCGGTTTTTGAAGGCGGATGAGAGACTGACACTACATTGGTAGCGGACGGTGGGAGTGATGTTGGTTTCGTTGGCGGAGGGTTGCCAGCGCCAGGCGCGGATTTTATCGTCACCGAAGATGCGGAAAAGGTCTTCGTCGGGGATATCGGTGGCAGAGTCTCCACTCTGCCGCGCGGTTTCACCAGCCGAGATCAGGAGATTGGTTTGGCCACTTTCGAAGTCGTGCCAGAAGGCGAGCCAGAGGTCGTTTGAGAGGGAGTGGCGGATGGCCAGTTCGGAGGCCGCCCGCAGGCTGTTGAAGGCGGCCTGGGCGAAAGCGGCACCACGGGTTTCGTCTTCCATCTCGGCCCGGCTCGTGAGTCCGCGCCGTACGAGGGCGAAGACCGAGAGCAGACCGATCGAGAGCAGGAAGGCGGTCAGGGCGAGTTCGATGATCGTGAAACCGCGCCGGGGCAGGGTGGGGGAGATGGTCATGGTTCTTCGATCTCCTCAGTGGTAGTCAGGACGCGGGCCAGTCCGGTGAGGGGGTTGATGCGGATAGTGCGGCGCATCAGGCGATTGGTACGGCTGGCGGAGGAAAGGTTGTGGAAGAAGACCAGGTCGCGCGGCGTATCAGGCCAGTTGCTGTCGTCTTCAGCACAGGAGCCGTCGGGCATGAAGGTGATGTGCAGCGGGTCGGTGGGGAGGAACTCGGCCGTTGTTGTGGCAGAGTCCGGACGCAGCCACAGCATGTGACGTGGCAGGCGGATGACATCGCCGAGCAGGATACGGTCGTAATCGAGCAGCTCTTCCCAATCGGTCACGGCATTGAGGTTGGTTGAGGCGGCCGAGACGAGAAAGAGGCCGCGTTCTTCGGCCAGACTTTCGGGGGCGGCAAAATCGTTGTCGAAGCGCAGGCGGTGCGATTCATGACGTGTGAGTGCGAGGTTGGAGACGGTGAAGGTGGCGGGTTCGCCCTGGGTGATGGCGTACTGGCGGGCGAGTGACAGGTGGGCCGTGATTTCGGTGACGACCGAGTCAAAGGACTGGTGACGTTTCCACATCAGGTGAGCACCGACGGCGATCGAAAGCACCAGCACCATGATGACGGTGACGGAAATGATCTCGACCAGCATGAACCCCGCCCGGCGGCAGGCGGACCGGGAGGCGGAAGCCGGACGATGAGGCGGCTGGTATGGTGAGAGGCTGTTCAATTGGTCCTCGCTGTTGAAACCCGGTTGGACTCAACGGCCGTGTCTGACCAGGAAAAGACATAGACCGGCTCGGGCAGGGCGGGGATACGGTGCTCCCAGTTGCCGACCGTGGTGGAAACGGTGATGAAGTTGACGTTGGTGGAGCCCTGCTGCCGCACACCGATCCAGCCGTCGCCATTGGCATCGACGGCAATAACGTAGGGTGAGGGACGGTCTTTCACGTTCCAGGGATCGACGAGGGTGCCGTTGACGAGCTGCCCCGTATCGGTTTGGAGAAAGGCCATGCCACGGGGGTTGTCGGGATGGCTGGTGCCGCCACGGGCGGGGGTGAGGGCGGCGATGAGGTCGGCCTGGTCGAGCTGGGCGGCACCGACGACGGTGATATTGGTGCCGTAAACGATGTCCTGCTCGAGGTCGTCGGCCTGGTTCTGGAGCGGCCAGCGTCCATAGGTGTCGTGATAGAGCATGAGTGCCGTGGCGATCGACTGGACTTCGGTCAGGGCTTCGCGGCGCCGGGTACTGCGGCGGATGGCATCGGTGCCGGGGAAGACAAAGGCCCAGATGATGGCGAGGATGATGACAACCGCCAGCAGTTCAAGCAGAGTGATGCCGGAGCGGCTAGCCCCGTCGTGGGGCTTGCCTCCTGCGTCCTGTGTCACATGTTTGGACGGTGTGCTGCCCATCAGCGCCTCCAACTGGCGATGATGCCCTCGTCAGGGGCATCGGGATTGTAGGTCCAGACGATAACCGAGCGTGCAATGGAGCTTTCCTCTTTGTCGGTTCCGTCATCCTTGCCCGAGGTGTTTTTCCCAAGGTCAGGGATGCCGGAGGTGGAGATGAGGTTGTTGGCATTGACGTCCAGTCGCACATAGTAGAAGTAACGGGAGTTGCGGTTAGCGAGATCGGTATCAGAGCTGAAGTCTGACTCTTTGAGTTCTTCGCCCCGGTACCAGGGATTGACCGGCGTCCGTTCGCCTCCCTGGTCTCCATAGCGGGTAAAATCGATGAAGTGGATGCCATGGGGGTTTATTTCGCGGGCACGTTCGTCATCTTCGATGCGTCCTTCCAGTGCGGCACCGAGTGAGGCATCCATGCGGAAGGTGTGATAAACGTCTTTTTGCGAGAGGTTGCCACCGAGGAAGAAGTCGACATCCGGCCATTTGTTGTAATGGTCGAAGTAGCGTTTCCAGGCATCTTCGATGGCGCGGACTTCGGTTTTGGCAATCGCCTTGCGACTGTAGCGGTGGACGGTGTCGATCGCGCTCAGGACGAGGCCGAGCAGGATGGCGATGATACCGACCACAGCCAGGAGTTCGATCAGGGTGAAGCCCTGTCGTTTTTCAGTGCTCGAAGTAAATGTGTGAGGGATCATCTGCTTTGCGGGGGTTGAGTCCTCTTGAACGCAGCCGGTAGGTCATGGGGCTGTTCGTGGGATCATGTTGATACTGATAGGCTTCGCCCCAGGGGTCGATCGCACTGAAGTCGTGCGGGAGGTAGTCGAGCAAACGGTTGCGGGGGCTGTTTTCGAGGCTGACATCGACCCTTTCCCAGAGGCCGGTGACAGCTTCCCAGTCGCTCGAAGAGGGCATGGGATAGACTTCGAAACGTGCAAAGTAGGCGTCCACGGCACGGTGCAGCTCACCCAGGTCGGCGGTTGCCCGGCCGCGCCTGGCTGCGTCGCCGGCGTGGCGACCCATGGCGATCACCAGGCCCAGCAGCACGCCCAGAATCAGCACCACCAGCATGACTTCGATCAGGGTAAAGCCGGGATATCGACCACAGAAAACCCGGGTCGGCCCGCGTCTGACGCGTTGCTGACGATAGAATGCACGCTTCATTGGCTATAATACTAGCAGATTGTGTGCCGTTTGTCGCTCAATTTATGGAGGTTGCGCACTTTTCGGACGCATCCCCGTTTTGACGATCCGACAAAGTGTTTTTTTGGAAAGACAGGCAAGTTTTGCCTTAACCTTGGGCAAAGGCGGAACCGCTGCGGACGGCTCGGCGATCCGTCCCTACCTCTCATCATACTATGCACGTTGTGCAGATTTTTTGTTTTTATTTTCTGCTTGTTTGATGTATGAAATGAGTTTACAATTCTTGCTCAGCGGGTGCGCTGTTTGCACAGGGAGGTTTGCAAGTCATTCGGATGTTCGTCTCTTGATAATGGAGGAAGAACCATGACTAAAAGTTGCTTCAATGTGGGGTTTTGCGTTGTACTGACATGTCTGGGATCGGTGACTGTTACCTATGGTTTTCCGCCTTTGAATGATGGATTCCATTCTGCAACTTATATTTCGCCCAGTGGAGGACTGTTCACCGGTAAAAACACTGAGGCCACCAAGGAGACGGGTGAGCCCAATCATGCCGGCAAAACCGGTGGGGCATCGGTCTGGTGGCGATGGACTGCACCAGCCGACGGCACCGCAACGATCAACACTTTCGGCAGTGATTTCGATACCCTGCTGGCCGTCTACATCGGCAGTTACGTCAACTCGCTCACTCCGATAGCTTACAACGATGATGCCTGCAATACTGTTCAGAGCCAGGTGAGCTTCAATGCATTCCAGGGAACTACTTACAAAATTGCAGTCGACGGACTGAATGGGGCCCAGGGTAACATCCGGCTCAGACTGGTGCCAGACCAGCCAGCCAACGACAACTTTGCGGCAGCCACATCAGTTCCGGCCCAGGGGGGGCATCTTACGGGACACAACCTTGGAGCGACCAAAGAAAACGGCGAGCCGGCACACTCCTCGCTGACCGGCGGAGCCTCCGTCTGGTGGAAGTGGACGGCCCCGGCAACGGCCCGTGCCACCATCAATACATTCGGCAGTGATTTTGATACCGTCCTGGCTGTCTATTACGGCTCCTCGGTCAGCAACCTGCATTCGATCGTTTTCAACAACGACGCCGGTACAGGCAAGCAGAGTCAGGTGAGTTTCCTTGCCGGGGCCGGTACCACTTACCGGATTGCCGTCGATGGCCTATATGGCATTACGGGGGAGATAAAACTGCAGATGGCAGCCGCACCGCCTGCAAACGACAACTTTGACGATGCGATCGTGATCACCGGTGGCAGTGGCGAGTTTACCGGAACCAACCGGGGGGCCACGTATGAGGTGGGCGAGCCGCAACATGCCGGGAAACAGGGCTATGGATCGGTCTGGTGGAGTTGGCAGGCTCTTGCCACCGGCACTGCCACGATTGATACATTCGACTCAGACTTCGATACGCTGCTGGCTGTCTATACCGGCTACCAGCTTGACGGACTGACCCAGGTAGCCGCCAATGACGATGCCAACAGCAGCCCCCAGAGCCAGGTCCAGATTAACGTGGTGGAAGGCGAGTGGTACCACATCGCGGTTGACGGCAAAGGTGACAGCAACGGCAACATCAAGCTCAAGATCGTGCCACCGGTTCCAGCCAACGACAACTTTCTCCATGCCAGGGTGCTGTCTGCCTACGGCACCAGTGAACTCGGCACAAACTTCGGTGCCACAAAGGAGGCGGGCGAGCCGGCTCACGCAAACAAATACGGCACGGCTTCCGTCTGGTGGAGTTGGACCACCCCGGTGAGCCGCACAGTCACGATCGATACCTTCAAGAGTGATTTTGACACTGTCCTGGCCGTCTATTCCGGCAACTCAGTCGACAGTCTGACTGAAATCATTTCCAATGATAATGATACTCAGGGGTCTTCTCTTGGACGCCAAAGCCGCGTGCAGTTTCGTGCAATCCCATTTGTGAATTACCGGATTGCGGTTGACGGTGCCTTCGAAATGGAAAAGGGCAGAATCCTGCTCAACCTGACACTCGCGCCCGGAAACGACGACTTCGCCAATGCCTTTACCATTCCCGGTGGAGGCGGAATAGTTGACGGCTCCAACCTTGCTGCCAGTCGCGAAAGCGGTGAGCCTGCCCATGCCGGCAATTCCGTCGGGCCGACGGTCTGGTGGAAGTGGACGGCACAGACCAGCGGCCTGGCAACGATCAATACCTACGGCAGTGATTTCGACACGGCACTGGCGGTCTATGTCGGCGATTCAGTCGATAGCCTGAGCGAAGTTGTTTCTCAAGCTGCCTTCAACAACTATACCGTCAGGGTTCAGTTCAATACCGTCGCCGGCACCACTTACCGGATTGCGGTTCTCGGCAATGGATATTCCACCGGCATCATCCATCTTATTGTTACGCCACAGCCTCCACCCAACGACAACTTTGCCGATGCCATTGTCATCCCTCCCGCCGGCGGACAGGGCAGCGGTACAAACTACGGTGCAACCTGGGAGACAGGGGAACCACTCAGTCACGGAGTCCGTTGCGATTCTTCGGTCTGGTGGAAATGGACAGCACCCGCGAGCGGCCCGACGATTATCGCCACCACGGGCAGCGAATTCGACACCCTGTTGGCCGTTTATACCGGCAGCACCCCCGGAGCTCTGACAGAAGTCGCTTCCAATGATGACTGGTACAGCCTGCAAAGTCAGGTTCAGTTTCAGGCTGTCGCAGGCACAACCTACAGAATAGCGGTTGACGGCTATGGCGGAGCGAGCGGTGATATTGCCCTCAAACTCTACATGGGAGAGCCCGAACTGCTGATCAAGTCAATCTACCGTACCAACGGCGAGTGTCTGATCACGGTGGATGCTTCCGCTTACATGTACTTTGATCTCACAATTGAGCAGCGGACGAATCTCATCCATGGAGCGGACTGGGCTCCGGCCCCCGACCAGCAACTGCTCAATCAGGACTCCGGCAAGTATCTGATTACAGTGCCCGAATCCGACTCCCCAACCATCTTCTACCGGGCCCTCATACTGAATTACCGGGCCAGCGCTCGGGGTCCCCAGGGGAGGGGCCTGCCGCCCTCCTCCCACCACCCGCCGGGACGGCGGTCTCCAGTTCTTTTCTTTGTGTCTTTGTCCGGACTCTGCCACATTACAAGGATCGGATGGGGCAACGGGGATTTCGCCCCGCGCCCTTCCACACCACCGGACA
>CAZMGQ010000075.1:0-8373 GCA_964565855.1 uncultured Lentisphaerales bacterium
CAGCTGACTCTTAATCAGCGGGTCCAGGGTTCGAATCCCTGCGCTCCCACCAGTATAAAACCCCGTAAACATGCGCAAAAGCGAGTATTTACGGGGTTTTTTGTTTTCTTCATCCTTTCCCGGTTTCTCCTTATCTTCTCTCCCTCCTTGACGTTGAAGCATGGTGTAGATACAATTCAAGCCATGATACATGTCGGCCGGACGGAGGCAATGGATGGAGCTCGTTTTGCCAACCGGCAATAATGGCGGCACACAGGAAAAGAGAATCTAATGAGCGACAAGGCACTTTTTACCGGCTATCTCAAAGCTTTGCATTCTGTTGCCATGCAGGGAGATGCCAGGGAAGAGAGCTTTTATCACGTTCTTGCCGACATGCTTGAGCTTGTTGCAGAGAATGCGGAGAAAAAGAACGTTCATACAACGGTTTTGCCAAAACCCACTGATGCCGGGAACCCTGACTTCCGCTTGTGGAACGGTCGCGACAGAATCATCGGCTATATTGAGGCAAAAAAGCCGACAGAGGAGCGTCTCGACTACATTGAAGAGTCGGAACAGCTCACGCGCTACCGCAGCACTTTCCCGAACCTGATCCTGACCAACTTCTTCGAGTTCCGGCTCTATCGCAACGGGGAACTGGTACAGACTGCCAGCATTTCGCGTCCATTTATGATGACGCAGTTGCGGACAACTCCGATAGCTGAAAAGCCGCACGAGCTTAAAGAGCTGCTGGAGCGCTTTCTGGACTTCTCGCAGCCGAAAGCCTTCACGGCTGAGACACTGGCGGTGGAGCTGGCCAAACGAACCCGCTTCCTGCGTGATGTTATTGCTCAGCAACTGGCCAGCGAAAAAGATGCGCCGGGAGTACTGGCGGGATTTTATGAAGCCTTTCAAACATACCTGATCGGAACCCTTACGCCCGAAGATTTCTCCGATCTCTTTGCCCAAACCATCACCTACGGTCTCTTTGCCGCCCGTATCCGGACAGAGGATGGATTCAACCGCCTCACAGCCTTCAACAGCATTCCGCACACGATCGGCGTTTTGCGTGACCTTTTCCACTTCATCTCACTCGGCAAGCTGCCCGATCAGCTCGCCTGGAGCGTGGACGATATTGCCGAAGTGCTGGCCGTAGCCGATGCTTCCGGTATCCTCGACCGCTATTATCACGAGGGCAAGGGCAGTGACCCCATTGTTCACTTCTACGAAACATTTCTGGCACAGTATGATCCTGACGAACGTGAGCGTCGCGGCGTCTATTATACGCCTGAGTCGGTCGTAGGCTATATCGTACGTTCGCTCCACGGCATTCTTAAAAGTGACTTCGACAAACCCGATGGCCTGGCATCGAAAGACGTAACCCTGCTCGATCCGGCCGCCGGGACCATGACCTTCGTAGCTCATGCTGCCAGACAGGCCGTCAACGAATTTGAAGAGAAGTATGGCAAGGGTGGCCGGGCTGACTTTATCCGCCAGCACATCCTCAAAAACTTCTATGCCTTCGAGCTCATGATGGCACCCTACGCAGTCGGTCATCTCAAGATGAGCTTCCTACTCGAAGAACTGGGCCACAAACTCACCGATGATGAACGGGTGCCCTTCTATCTGACCAACACGCTCGATAACGAAGAGCTGGAACAGAGTCGCCTGCCCGGCTTCTCCGCCCTGGCCGAGGAATCCCGGCTTGCCGGAGTGGTCAAGAAGCAGACCCCGTTACTCGTGATTCTCGGCAATCCGCCCTATTCCGGCCACTCCAGCAATATGGGAGAATGGATTCGAGGGCTGATCGACACCTACAAAGTGGTCGATGGCAAACCCCTGGGCGAAAGGAATCTTAAGTGGTTGCAAGACGACTACGTCAAATTCCTGCGCTTTGCCCAATGGAAGATCGAACAGGCCGGGCGTGGCGTGGTCGGCATGATCACCAACCACGGCTATCTCGACAACCCGACCTTCCGCGGTATGCGTCAGAGTCTGATGCAAACCTTCGACGATATTTACATCCTCGACCTTCACGGCAATGCACTCAAAAAAGAAACCTGTCCCGATGGCAGCCCTGACAACAATATTTTCGATATCCGCCAAGGGGTCGCAATCGCCTTTTTTGTCAAACGGGGTGGCAAGTCAAAAAATACTGCCGTGGTACGGCATGCGGACCTGTACGGCCTGCGCGAATCAAAGTACGCCTGGCTCGAAACCCATACTATTGACAATACCCGCTGGCGCAAACTTGAACCGCGAACCAGTGGTTACTTCTTTATACGTCGCGACGAAAAATTGTTGCGGCGCTACGAACGCTTTCTTCCGGTTAACGAAATTTTTCCAGTCAACAGCGTAGGGATTGTGACAGCCCGTGACAGCCTGACAGTCCAATGGACGGCACAGAATGTATGGCGCACAGTCACGGTATTTTCAAAAGCCGAACCGGAAATCGCGCGACAGGGCTATAAACTGGGCAAAGATGCCCGCGACTGGAAAGTAGCTCTGGCGCAACAGGATTTGCTCGATTCGGGACCGACCCGCGACAAAATCGTCCCGATCCTCTACCGTCCTTTTGATGTCCGACAGACTTACTATACCGGACGCACGAGGGGCTTTATTTGTATGCCACGTTCTGAAGTCATGCAGCACATGCTGGCAGGAGAAAATTTGGCGTTGTCCACAACACGCAGCATTGAGATTGGCAGTGGTTTTCAGCACGTGTTTTGCGCTGATATTATCACGCAACACCACACCGTTTCACTCAAAGAGGTGAATTACCTGTTTCCCCTCTATCTCTATCCTGACCAATCTTCCACAGCGTCCGTAAAAAAGTCGAAATCTGCGCCAAAGAAATATATACCCATGCTGCTCTTCGAGCCGGAAGCAGCCTACGCGGAACGCAAGCCCAACTTGAACCCCGCGCTGTTTGCCGCATTGGAAACTGCGTATGGCAAAGCAATGTCGCCGGAGGCCATCTTTCACTACGTCTATGCCGTGCTCTATGCTCCTCTCTATCGCACCAGGTATGCCGAGTTTCTGAAGAGTGACTTCCCACGCATCCCCTTCCCGGCTGATTCGAAGCTGTTCCACAAGCTGGCCAAGATTGGCGAAAAGCTTGTGGCATTGCATCTGCTCAAATCACTCGATCTCAATCCGCCTGCCTGTCGCTTTGATGGAGAAGGCGATAATCGAGTGGAGAAGAATCGTAAAACCGGGTTGCGCTACGAGGCAGAGGAAGAGCGTGTGTACATCAACGCGGAACAATACTTTGCGCCGGTACCGGAGACGGTCTGGAACTACCAGATCGGCGGTTATCAGGTCTGTGAGAAGTGGCTCAAGGATCGGCAGGAGCGTCGACTCGACCTCGATGACATCCTCGCTTACTGCCGCATCGTTACGGCACTTGGCCAAACTATTGCGCTACAGGTGGAGGCAGACGCACTTTACCCATTGGTGGAAGAAAAGCTGCTAACAATCACACCACCCGCCTGACAATGCGCAACCTCTCGCAACTTTGAGGCATATTTGCGAGTGTGGCATGGGGCCGCCGTTTGTGTTAAGATCAGGCGACATACGAAAGGTAATGTTGCGGTGGATATTGGAAAAACACTCAGCAAAAGCGCAGCCCTGATGCATGGGGCGGCTTTTTTATGTCTGGCAGCAGTAGCACTGCTCAGTCCCTGGGCTTTTGGCTCCTGGGAAATGTGGTGGTTCTGGCCGGTAGCTGCAATGATCTTTGCCGGGGCATTTTTTGCCGGCAGCAGCACTCTGCTGCGTTCTTTTGTGCCGACTCATCTGCGCAGCGAAGGTGCGGCAAGCCAACGCTTGCGGAGTGACAACCGCATGATCTTCCTGCTGGCTTTCGTATTGCCTTTTCTGCTCTATGCGGCCTGGCGCATGGGCAAGCCTCTGGCCCCCGAGCTGCCGATCGTCCGTATGGAGGCCGAGCGCAGCCTGATGCTGTTTGCAACACCGGTGCTGCTGGTTTTCTCACTCTTTCTGATAGGAACCCGCCCGCGCGTGAAGCTGCTGTTCCTGATTCTGATTGCCAATGCCACCGTGATTGCTGTGGCGGCAATTGCCAACCACCTGATCAACGGCTCGACACTAATCCTCTGGGCACCTTCATTCAAGTACCGTGGCCGGGCCAGCCTGCCCTTCTTCTGCCCCAATCACCTCGCGGCTTACCTCAATATCGCCCTCTGCGGGCTGATCGCCATCTGGCTGAGTCCGCGCAGTGGCCGGGTGCTGCGCTTCCTGCTCCTGCTGCCGGCCGTGCCGATGCTGATCGCCTGGTTTATGACCCTCTCACGGGGCGGCACCGCCTCGCTGCTCCTGGGTGCCCTGCCGGTGGCGCTAACGATCGGTCTGCGGGGACACAATTTGCGTTTGCGCCTGCTGGTACCCGTGATTGCAGTCGCCATTGCGATCGGCAGCGCCTGGGCGCTGATAAAAGTTGAAAATCCCATGCGCGAGCGCTTTGAGAGCAATGTACTGACAGGCTACCTGATTAAAGCGGAAAAACCTGAATGGGAAACTGCCAAAAAGATTTTCATGACCAAGTTTGACCGTGGCACCTATATCGGATCCGCCATCCGGGCCTGGCGCACCAGCCCGCGCATCGGCATCGGTCCGGGACAACACGCTATACGCTGGCCCCAGTTCGCCGCCAGTGACGACGGCGACCGGGAGACTGCCCGCTGGCCGAGCCTCACCAACCACACCTATTATCTATACGAAGTCCACAGCGACTGGACACAGCTTCTGGAAGAATACGGAATCTTTGGGCTGCTGCTCTTCCTGTTCGGAACCGTCGGCATCACCGCGTCGCTCTACCGGGCCCAGTCCCTCGCGGTGGAGGAAGCCGCTCTGGGCCAGTCGGGCCCCTTCGAAAGGTCCCTTCCCCTCGCAGCTCTGCTGGCTCTGGCCGTCTTTGCCGTTCATTCACTGGGTGATTTTTCGCTGCAAATCCCGGCCGTCACCTGGTCGCTGGCAATCCTTGTCGGCTGTGGTCTGCTCTCCACCCTGCCACTGCGCAACCCCGATGCAGTAGACGCCAATCAGGAGTCCTGAGAGCTCAGTTCACTCCCCAACCGTTCAGGAACAAGTACCATGTTATACCAGAGCACCAGAGGTGCTGCAGAACCCCTCACTTTCCGTCAGGCTGTCATGACCGGCCTCGCCCGCGACGGCGGCCTGGTCGTGCCACAGAGCTATCCCGGAGTAGCCGACCGGCTGTCCGCGTGGCAGAGTCTGGACTATGCCACCCTCGCCACCGAAATTCTGCAACTCTTCGCCGACGACATTCCCACCGCCGATCTGTCTGCGATTGTCCAGCGCAGCTATGCGGCTTTCGACCATCCTGCTGTCGCCCCGCTCGTATCGGTCGGCGACCTGCAGGTACTCGAACTCTGGCATGGCCCCACGCTGGCTTTCAAGGATATCGCCCTGCAATTTCTCGGCAACCTCTTCGAGTATCTGCTGGGTCAGGAGGGCGGCGAGTTGAATGTGGTGGCCGCCACCAGCGGCGATACCGGCAGTGCGGCCATCCACGGCATCCGGGGCCGACAGCACCAGCGTATCTTTGTGCTGCACCCGCATGGGCGGGTCAGCCCGGCACAGGCGCTGCAGATGACAACCGTCCCCGATGCCAACGTTTTCAATCTGGCAATCGACGGAACTTTCGACGACTGTCAGAACATCGTCAAAGCCCTCTTCCGCAACCTGCCTTTCCGCGACCAGTGTCACCTCGGGGCAGTCAACTCCATCAACTGGGCCCGCGTCGTGGCACAGGTGGTCTATTACTTTTATGCCGGACTGCAGGCCATGGCTGCAAGTGGTGCGACGGAGGTCAGCTTCAGTGTACCGACCGGCAACTTCGGCAACGTCTTCGCCGGCTATGTCGCCTGGCGGATGGGATTGCCGATCCGGCGTCTGATCCTGGCGACCAACGAAAACGACATTCTGGAACGTTTTTTCCGCACCGGTTCCTACCGGCTCGGTGAGGTGATGCCGACTCTCAGTCCTTCGATGGACATCCAGATCGCCTCAAATTTCGAACGCTATCTCTTCCATCTGGCGGACAACAACGCCGCAACCCTGCGCAAATGGATGGATGACTTTGCCGCCAATGGCGAACTGACGGTGCCACAGGCCGGCGAAAAGAATCAGTCCTCGCCAATTGTCACCGGACGCGGCGACACTGCTACAACACTCGCCACGATTGCCCGTTACTATCGGGATTACGACTACCTGCTCGATCCCCACACGGCCGTGGGAGTGACGATTGGCGAACAGTTCCGTGAAGAAGGCATCCCGCTGGTGGCTCTGGCCACAGCCCATCCGGCCAAGTTCCCGGATGCAATCGCCCAGGCACTTGGCCGCAAAGGTCTGGCTACGCACCCCACGATCGAGGCCCTGTACGACCAGCCGCAACGTGTAACACGTATGGCGGCCGACGAAGCCGCCATCGGCGACTACATCCGCCGGGAGGTACTGAGTCAGTGAGCAGGTCAAACAACAAGATGACTCGTGAAGAGCGGCGGCAGAAAGCCCTCAAACACTTCGAGTGCCGCCGCTGTGGCAATTGCTGCACCTGGCCGGGGCGGGTCCGCATCACAGCCGAAGAGGCCGACGCGATTGCCGCTGAACTCGGCCTGACGGTGAGCGAATTCACCGAGTGCTATACCCGTCTCTCAGCCAGCAGACGCGACCTGGAGCTGACCGATCATGACGATGGTTCCTGCATTTTTCTGACTGAAGAAAAACTCTGCCGGATTCACAACGTCAAGCCGGAGCAGTGCCGTGGGTTTCCCTGGAAGTGGGACTATCCCCGCAGTGAAGAACTGTGCGAAGGGATGCGCATCGCCTGGAAAAAGACCTGAGTGTTGCCGCGACAAACTACTTTTCGACGCGCTTGATCGATTCGATCACGACTGCTTCAGCCGGCACATTCTGATGGCCGGTGGGATGAGTCACCGTCTTGACCTTGGCAATCCCATCCACCACATCCATCCCCTCGGTTACGCGGGCGAAAACGGCATAGCCATGACCATCGGGACGCGGCCGGTTCAGTCCGTCATTGTTCACGAGGTTGATAAAGAACTGACAGGTGGCACTGTCGGGCGCCGATGTCCGGGCCATGGCCAGTGTTCCACGGTCATTTTTCAGTCCGTTCGAAGCCTCGTTTTTGACCGGCGCGTCGGTCGGCTTCTGTGTCATGTCGGGTCGGAAACCACCACCCTGAATCATAAAACCGGGAATTACCCGGTGGAAAATCGTATTGTCGTAGGCAGCTTTGTCGATATATGCAAGAAAATTGGCGACAGTCAGCGGAGCTTTGTCATCAAACAGTTCAACTTTGATGACACCGAGTGAAGTTTTGATTTCAACATTCGTATTCATTTTTTCTTCTTTCGTTGGGGCTTTTGACATCGTGACCTCGACAGGTGCAGCTTCCTGAGCATGTCCAAGAATGGCAGCACCAAAGAGACAGGCGATCAGAGTGGTGGAAAAACGCATCTTGCAACTCCTTTTTTTGTGGTTGGAAGGGCTCATTCTGACATAAAAAACGCACCGGGTTCCAGTTTATTTTTGTGAAATTACAGTCAACCATCCCACATAACCATGAGGGCACACTGTAATCCCAAAAAGACACAGGGCGTGTTTCCCGGGTGATTTTCATGTTGCTGCAATTCTCTGGTGTTTGTGTTAGAGTTGTGGGCCGTGCAACAACCCGACTGCCAGAGGGGCAGCGGCACAGAGACAACAACCATCAAATCGAGTTTTCCATGACCGGCCGCAAATACCGTTCAGCAGTTCCGGAGTCACGACGGATCGTCGTCAAGATTGGCAGTCGCGTAATCGTTCAGGAGTCCGGCCGCCCGGATCCGCCACAGATGCAGCAGCTCGTCGCCGAGGTGGCGGCGGCTCGCCGGGCGGGTTACGAGGTTGTGATGGTCAGCTCCGGCGCGATTGCCGCCGGAATGGAAGCGCTGGGCCTGAGCCAGCGTCCCAAGGTTGTACCTGACCTGCAGATGTGTGCCGCTGTCGGACAGGGGCGGCTGATGTCGCGCTACTCGGATCTCTTCGAGAAGGAAAATCTGCTGGTGGGTCAGTTACTGCTGACGCACGATGACTTCCGCCGCAAGGTCAACCTGACCAACCTGCGCTGTGCCATGGAGCATCTGCTGCGGGCCGGAGTGGTTCCGATTGTCAACGAAAACGATGTGGTGGCCGACGAAGAGCTGCGAGCCCACATGTCGTTTGGCGACAACGACCAGCTCGCCTCACTGGTGACGCGTCAGATGCGGGCTGACCTGCTGGTGCTCCTAAGCAGCACCGATGGCCTGCGCGACATGCGTCCCGAAGGCGACGGCCAGCGTATTCCCTATG
>CAZMGQ010000076.1:0-8371 GCA_964565855.1 uncultured Lentisphaerales bacterium
TATCAGCAGGATTTTGAGTGGCGCCCGGGCTGCAGCACATCGCCCGCGACAACCGGAACCACTTTTCCATCGCTGCCCTGCAACAACAGTGCGCCGCTTTCATCCACGCCGACATTGATACCGGAAACCTCACTGCCATCCGCGGCCTTGACCGACAGCATCTCCCCTTGCAGAGCATCGAGTTCGGTCCAGCGGTCCACGAGTGTGGCAGTGTCTCCACTCTGCCACCGCTCGAACCAGCATGCCATGCTGCTGCGCCAGACTTCGAGCAACTCATCACGCCCGATTGTGCGTCCTGTGGCTAACTTCAACGAAGTAGCGGGATAGGTCAGACGTACCGGCAGCTCCTCCAGTGGTGTGGCGATGTTGACCCCGAACCCGACGACGACTGTTGACTCTGCGGCAGCCAGATCGGCCTCAATCAGAATACCCGCGACCTTCTGCCCGTCGATCAGCACGTCATTGGGCCATTTTATGCCGGTCCGGCAGCCGGCAACCTCTCGTACGGCTTCGACCGAGGCAATCCCGATCGCCAAAGGCAGCAACGTGATACGCGAGAGCTCCGCAGGACGCAGCAGAAGCGAGGCATAGAGTCCCACCGCTGACGAGGATACCCAGCCACGGCCGTTACGCCCCCGACCGGCAGTCTGACTATCGGCCACAACTATCGTGCCGGCCGGCAGCCCCTCCCCCGCCAGACGCCAGCACTCATCGTTGGTCGAGGGAAGCGAGGCATGTCGGAAAACCGGAGCATCCAGCAGAAATTTGGGGGTGGGCATGACTTTTACAACCGAATTTGAATGGCTGCCGGTCGCAGGAGATTGACGTAAAGATCGACGATCCGTGGTCCCCAGAAAAGCCAGATTGTGGCACCGAGGGCCAGATAGGGGCCGAAGGGCAGTCGGGCTCCGAATTCCCGGCGGCGGCTGATGATCAGGGCGAGCCCTACGATTGTACCGACAAAAGCGGCTGCAATCAGGGTGAACAGGGTAGCCTGCCAGCCGAGAAAGGCACCGACTGCCGCCATCAGCTTGACATCGCCGAAACCCATGGCCTCGCGCGGGAAGATGTAGCCCTCGACCTCGGCCGACACCTCTGTCAACTGTGAGGGTTCGATCGTCTGATCAGCCACTGTCAGACCTTGCGGCGAAAGCACGATCTGGCAATTCTGATGTGTCACTGTTCCGACAGTGACACTGGTGCAATCAAAGATCCAGCGGTCGGTGACGCGATAAAACAGCTCCTCCCAGGGCATGCTCTCGTCATCCAGATGCAGCTCGGGTTCAGCGGCGGCATCATCGGGCTTGAATACAAAGGAAAGTCGTCCCGGCTCTTCGAGCGCGACCCGCTTGCGTCCGAAAGCCAGCTTGCCGAGGATGGCAATCGCATAGAGCAATGAAAATCCGGCGGCGGCTCCGATCGCCGACCAGAGCAGACCGGCAGACCAGGTGGTTTGTCCGTGCATTTCGGGAACAAAAATACTGATAACCAGACCGGCAACAGTGCCGCCGATTGTCACACTGTCGGGGATTATAAAGTGATCAAAATCGACAAAAGTTCCGATGATCAGTCCACTCAGAAAAAGCCAGGCTACCGGTACGGCTGCCGCCGACTGCAGTGCTACCATGCCGAACATCGGCTGCATGTTTTGTGGCGGCCAGGCTACACAAACGAGGATAAACAGGAAGGCCGTCAGCAACTCGACAAAGGCATAGCGAAAGCTGAAGGGAGTCTGGCAGTTGTGGCAGCGTCCGCGCAGCATGAAATAGCTCAAGACGGGGATATTCCAGTACCAGGGGATCAGTTTCTGGCACTGCATACAGTGTGAGCGGGGTTTGACGACCGAAAGATCGAGCGGGATGCGGTAAATGCAGACGTTGAGAAAACTGCCGACACAGGCGCCGAAAAAGCCGGCAAAAATTGTGCAGATCAACCACAGATCAGGGGTCAGGACAAATTCATTCATAGGACAAGTTTTCCACATTCAATCGCTCACTTGTTGCAGCTCAAGCTGGTCCAGCAAGAGCCGCTTCACTCCCGGATGTTCCTGCAGGGCTGCAGTATCGAAACGGCCCGGACCGATCCAGAAATAGTGTGAAGCTGCGGGCTGCCAGATACCGAGATCGTACCATATAAAACCATCCGCCACATCGGCAACTTTGGGAGCCAGACGCACCAGCTCACGTTTGGCGGCTGGATCGTAAATACCGATCCAGAAGGCTTCGGAATTTTCGTCGGGTTCGACCGTTTTCTCCACTGCAATCCGGGCGCGCAGTCTGTAACTTCGACCGGGGTCAAAGGCTACCCGGTCGAAGTGCAGCATGGCGCACCATTCGTAATGGTTATTGAAAAAACTGAGGGTCTCTCCATTGAGGGCGGAGGGATATGTAACCAGCTCACTCATCCGGCCCTCCTGCGTCTGGAAAAGCAGCCGTGCCGGGACAGTGGCCTGAGGTACTCCTTCCGGTGGTGGCGGCACCTCCGACTCAGCCAAAAAACGCCAGTGGCTGACAATATCGTCATGACGCGATGGCCACTCCGAAAGGCGGATGTCGCCGGCCTCTTCCATACGTGCCAGTAACGTACGTGCCACCCGACGCTGTTCTGCCGGTATGGCAAACTGTGCTGGATCGCTTGTCGCCCAGACTTTGCGGGGCTTGATCTCGGGTTGTCGTGCTAGCCAGGAATGCAGTACCGGGACGGCACCCATGCGTACGTTGTACGAGATGGCGGCATCGTCGGCGACAGCCGCCTCGGCCTCTTCCCAAAGCTGCCGGGAGCGCTCGACAAAATCGTCGGGTATGACCGGATCGGTGATTTCGTCATAGATCCGCCAGGGTTTCCTCTGCGCCGGATGGAAGCTGTGCAACTCATCGAAATATGTTCGTATCAGCGGCGCTGCCACACCGTAATACCCGGCAAAGAAGTCCTGCAGTAGCGGCTCAAGCGGCAGATCCGGATTCCAGAGCCACTTGGCCAGCAGCCAGGCCTTGAGCTCGGCAAAGTCGGCATGACGTCCCTGGAAAGCTCCCTGTTCGAAGAGATATTCGACACCATTTTCGCGGAAAAACTGCACATTGGCCTGCAGGGTCAGTACATTGGGAGTCGGTGCCGTATAGTAGCGGAAGTTGGTGGTATAGTCCCAGATGTAGAGCCGTTTGCTGATCGCAGCCCAGCCACGGATGTCCGACACGAAATCGCGGTTTTCCTGATAGGTGCCGGTTGCGAGAGGCTGCGAGAAGTCGCACTCGATGGTGCAGAGACAGGGCATCACGTTGTGACGTGGCCGGACATGGCGCGGCGGGCGACGAGTATAACGGTAGGCCAGGGTTTCGATGATGGCATCGGGAAACTCGACCTCGACGGCTTCGGCGATCCGGTTGACAAACTCGATCATGGTGCCGGCATGCGATCCTTCGCGCTCGTCGATTGCACGGCAGGTATCGCACTGGCAGGGGTTGCCCCAGTCATTCTGGCTGACGCCGTAGAAGGCGGCCGTGGGATCACGCCGGATCCGTTCGAGCACGTTAGCTGTCACCAGCCGCAACACATCGGGATTGGTCAGGCAGAGCTGCGTCTGCTCCCGGATGCGGCGGCCGTTGACCTCGCTGAAGTATTCCGGATGTTTTTCGAAGTACTCAGCTACCGGCAGCAGTTTGTCGAAAGTGTGGCAGCTCCAGAGTTCGCCGCCGAAGCGGTGAGAATGGCCCCCATGTTTGGCAGCCAGCCGCATACTGTTGCCATTGACACGACTGCGGGCGGCAAAATCCCCCTCGAACATGTCGTACCAGAAAGGTTCACGCAGGGCGAAGGCCGGGGTCGAAGTTTCGTCCAGCTCCGGCACCTGCAGGCTGTCGATCCGGGGAATATGGCTGTGCCGGGAGCTGTACCAGCGACAGCCGCCGAAACGTTCGAGCAGTTCATAAACACCGTAGAGGGTGCCACGTACGGAGCTTCCCAGGATCAGCAGATGCGGGGCACGGGTAACGATGCGAAAACCATCCCCGCCGAGTGCAGCCGGATCCGGCTTGCTTCCCAGCACGACGGCTGTGTGGCGTGTGTCGCCCAACAGGATCGCCCCGGCTGGCGGCAGGGGCTGGTCATCGCTGATGATCGGCAGACGAACACCTGTCAGACGCGCGGTAAAGTCGCGCAGCTCTTCAGCGGCATAAATCTGCGAAGGCGAAGCATCCGCGGGCCGGACAATCGTCATCACCGGTGCCCGGCCCCGCTCTGCCAGCTTTATCCCCTCCTGCGTATCGGACAGGCCGCTTGCCGAACTGCACAACAGGGCTGCCACAATCAGGCCTCGCTTCATTGACTGTTGGTTGGCGGGTAACAGATTATTCCCACCGGGACTTTTGCGGCTGTACGGGAGGACGTCCACAGGAGCTTTGCAACATGATGTGGCGGCCGCGGGTCGAAGCTGTGTGGATCGTATGCATGATTTCGAGCACATGGCAGGCAAGCTGACCACTGGCAGAGTGGTCGGTTCCGGCATCTATGGCGGCGGCCATGTCGGCCACACCGATACCACGACTGTTTTCACTGTAGGGATGTGTATGGGCAACCGTAGTCCATTCCGGTTGCTCAGGGGTCCAGATCTGCACTTCGCCACCAAAGTGGTTGGGGTCCGGCACGGCCAGCGATCCGGCACTGCCATGGATTTCGATGAAGGGCAGACGATGGGCATAGACGTCGAAACTGGTGGTGATGGTGGCAATTGCCCCGGCGGCAAAGTCCAGCACACCCGTGACATGCGTCGGCACCTCGACCTGGATTTTCTGGCCGTACTTCTTCTCGCTCGTGATGGTGCGGACAGGGAAATTGATACGAGTCGAGCCACTGACGCGCGAAACCGGTCCCAGCATATTGACCAGAGCCGTCAGATAGTAGGGGCCCATGTCGAACATCGGACCACCACCCGGCTGGTAGTGAAACTCGGGGTTGGGATGCCAGGTCTCGTGACCTCGACAGAGCATGAAAGCTGTAGCCGAAACCGGCTTGCCGATGGCTCCGTCGTCGATCAGCTTGCGACAGGTCTGGTGGGCGGCACCTAGAAAAGTGTCGGGTGCGTTGGAAATGCGCACGCTTTTTTTTCTGGCAGCCTCCAGCAGCGTGCGGCTCTCGTCAAGCGCCAGTGTCATGGGTTTTTCGCCATAGACATGTTTGCCGGCATTGACGGCGGCCAGGGCGACATCGAAGTGTGCTTTGGGGACGGTGAGGTTGACGACAATGTCGATCGCCGGGTCGGCGAGCATTTCATCGTACGAGACAGCCTTCACTCCGGGGAACTCTGCGGCCATGGCCTCGGCAGCCGTGGGATCGATATCCGTGCAAGCGACTACATTCAGTTGCCTGGCGAAAAGGGTGGTCATGTTTTTGAAATAGATGCCGCTGATGTTGCCACAGCCGACAATACCGACATTATAGCGCTTCATTGAGACTCTCCAGATGAGTTTGGGTTAACCGGCCGCCTCGGGCTCCGTCCGTGATAAATCTTAACGTAATACCGATAAAACTGTCGAGTAAAACCATGGAGCAGTTTATAATTGGAATTGCTGCAAGATCGTCGGAAACTGCGGAAGTTTTTGCTCTCCTATGAGCAAGTTCTTGTAATTGCGGTTCGTGAGGACACTCACCCTCCATAAAATGTTCACCCGACGGTTGGTATTAAAAATAGAGGGCGAATGTCTAAAACTAAAAATGGAGGGCGAATGTCCTCATGAGCCGTAATAGCAAAGAAAAGTGCATGTTTCAGAAAAGTCAAAGCGGCATTCTCGCAGAATAAGGGATCGCCGGAAAATTTGACTGTCAGCGACAGAATCTGTATGCTGTTTGCTGTCGGTGGTCGCATTTGTTAACCTGATTAAACAGCCTTGAGTGGCAAAAAGGTCCTACATCTATGTGGACTACCCCTTCGTGCTCCATGACGGAGGCTATTACTGGGCCGTGGATATCCCCAGCTATGTCAGGCGATTGAAGATCAATCTCGAGGATGGCGAAGGGGCCTCCGACGGGTCAGCCGATTTCAATTGAGTCGAACAACTACCGCTTTCATTTTATGAAGGGACAGGATGAGGGTTGCGGGCAAGCCCGCATCAGTTATATGACCTCAGCAAGTCGGGTGATCTCGTGCCAGGGCACAATGCTTACACCTTTGCGTTCCCAGGACTTCTCGCCCCCGTAAACAAGATACTGCCGCTTGACCGCCGTCCCGGCCAAATCGCTCCAGCGTGCCAAACCATTAAACCAGTCATCGGCAATGGTTGTGCCCGATTTTACCTCAATCGGTTGCAGATGCTGCCCTGATTCAACTATGACATCAACCTCGAGCCCCAGACTGTCGCGCCAGAAATGGAGGTTTGGTTTTTTGCCTTTGTTGTGACGACCTTTCAGTAGCTCTGCCACTACCCAATTCTCAAACAACGCCCCTCTCAACGGATGTGTATGCAACTGCTGCGGCGACTCAATGCCCAGCAGCCTTGTTGCCAGGCCCGTATCATAAAAATACATCTTGGGGGATTTTACCAATCTTTTGCGAAAGTTCCGGCTGTGAACCGGTAATCTGAAAACAATGAACGAGGCCTCCAGCACAGACATCCATTGCTGAACTGTGCCGTGGTTAATCCCACAGTCTGCTCCGAGCCTGGAGGCATTGAATAGCTGTCCGACAGAGCCAGCGCACAACGCAAGAAAACGGCTGAACAGGGCGAGGTCACGCACATTCAGGAGTTGGCGCACATCGCGCTCTACATATGTATCCTGATAGGAATTCAGCCACATTTCCGGAGCTGCTCCCTGATCGAATATAGGCGGATAACCACCCCTGAAAAGCGCTTCTTCCATGCTGACAGGCAACATGCCGTTTCTGGAAAGCTCACCGGCTGAAAACGGCAGCAAAGTCAGTATCGCAGTCCGTCCGGCAAGCGATTGCGATACGCGCTCCATTACCCCAAGCTGCTGCGACCCAGTCAGTATGAAACGTCCCGGCTGACGACTCTCATCAAGTACAAGCTGCAAGTGCGATAGCAAATCGGGTGCTCTTTGTACTTCATCCAGAATACAACCATCGCCGTAACGATTGAGCAATGCGCGCGGGTCAGCCACTGCCAGCCGCCTGACATCGGCATCTTCAAGCGAGAGGTAGGGACGGTCGGAAAATGCCATCCGCACCAGCGTAGTCTTGCCAGCCTGACGTGGTCCGATGATGGTAACCGCCTTGAATGAACGTGCTGCCTGATGCAGAACTGGCTCCAAATCTCTTTTCAACATGGCGCAATTATACAAATTGCGATTTCAAATAGCAATCTGTAAATTCAAAGGGCCTTACCGCACCTGCCGGGGACGACGTGACAGTCGTCCCTCCCGATTCTGATTATGTTTATTGGTAATAAATACAATATATTGTCATTACAGCAAATTTTTATTGATTATTGCCTTGTGTTGTAATAATATTGTCGCATGAAAGAGATGAAATACTCACTTCAGCTCCTCCTGCCGCATGAGTTGACCGCTACGATCGGCACATGGGTTCGCGCATTGCGCCAACGTGCCGAACTCACACAGCCGATGCTGGCCGAACGTGCCGGTGTGGCGGTTTCCTCGCTCTCACGTCTCGAACGCACCGGGCTGGGCTCGACATCACTGCTCTGCCGTGTGCTTTTTGCCATGGCAGAGAGTGATGCCTTTGCCGAGTTTGTCAAGGAACGTACCAGACTGGCCCTGCTGCCGGGCGACATTGCCCAACTGGCTCACCCCCGGAAAATACGTCAACGGGTACGCCCCAAAAAGTGAAAGTTAAAATGAAACCTGACCTCCTGAACGTTCAGCTATATTTTGCGCCCGACCACATTGTCGAAGTTGGCAAACTATCGACCGATAAAGGTCAGAGTCTTTTCCAGTTTTCACAAAGTTTTCTTGCCGCTCCCCTGCCCCTATCCCCCTTCAGACTCCCGCTTGTCCCGGCTATACAGGCATACGATTACCGGGGTGGCATGGAAACCTTCGGAGTTTTTGAAGACTCCCTGCCGGACGGTTGGGGCCGCAAAATGATCGATCGCCACTTCCGCAAGCAGCATGGTCGGCTGCCGACAGTACTCGAGCGTCTGGCGGCTGTCGGGTCAAACGGCAGCGGGGCTTTGATTTATCAGCCTGAAAATGAATTTCGTGATGATCAGCAGGCTTTGGATTTGGCTGAGATAGCTGAAAACGCCTGGGATTTCGATGATGACAAGATCGAGGATGTCCTGCCGCAACTGCGCAAAGCCGCTGGCAGCTCCGGGGGAGCTCGTCCGAAAGCGCTCATCGGCCTGAACGAAATCAGCGGCGAGGTCGTCCCTAATGCCCCCGCACTTCCGCCCGGTTTCAC
>CAZMGQ010000077.1:0-8352 GCA_964565855.1 uncultured Lentisphaerales bacterium
GGTGGTCTGTCTCGACCCGCAGGGCAAGCTGCTGGACGATACGGTGATTTTCCTGAGTCAGTCCGGCCATCAGCGGCGGGAGGCGGCGAGCGAGATCATGCGGCTCTGTAGCGAGCACAAGATCGAGGCGATTGCGATCGGCAATGGTACCTATGGTCGTGAGACGGAGGCATTTGTACGGTCGCTGCCACTGCCCGAAGGGGTGATCGTGGTACAGGTCAATGAGAGCGGTGCTTCGATCTACTCGGCCTCGGATGTGGCGCGCGAGGAGTTTCCCGATCATGATGTAACAGTGCGTGGCAGTGTCTCGATCGGGCGGCGGCTGATGGATCCGCTGGCCGAGCTGGTGAAGATCGATGCCAAGTCGATCGGTGTCGGACAGTATCAGCACGATGTTGACCAGACACAGCTCAAGCGCGGGCTCGATGATGTGGTTTCGTCCTGCGTAAACCTGGTGGGGGTCGAGATCAACACTGCCAGCCGTCAGCTCCTGGCCTATGTTTCGGGGCTGGGGCCGGGACTGGCCGACAATATCGTGAAGCATCGGGACGAGAACGGACCCTTTACTACGCGCCGACAGTTGCTGAAAGTTTCGCGGCTGGGCCCCAAGGCTTTTGAGCAGTGTGCGGGCTTCCTGCGCATCTATCAGGCCGAAAATCCGCTCGATGCCAGTGCCGTACATCCGGAACGCTATAAACTGGTGGAAAAGATGGCGGCCGACCTGGGCTGTTCGGTGGCGGATTTGATCCGTGATGCCAGTCTGCGCGAAAAGATTGAGATCGAACGGTACGTCGATGATCAGACCGGTCTGCCGACCTTGCGCGATATTGTGGAGGAGCTGGCCAAGCCGGGGCGCGACCCGCGCAAGGAGTTCGAAGTCTTCGCTTTTGCCGAGGGTGTCAGCATCCTGGAGGATCTCAATGCTGGCATGAAGCTGCCTGGGATCGTGACCAACGTGACCAAATTCGGTGCTTTTGTGGATGTGGGTGTACATCAGGACGGCTTGGTCCATATCAGTGAATTGAGCGACCGTTTTGTGTCCGACCCCAACGATGTTGTCAAGGTGGGGCAGAAGGTCGAGGTGACGGTGGTCGAGGTCGATATGGCCCGGCGCCGGATTGCACTCTCGATGAAGAGCGTGCCCGGTAGCGGCGGACGTGGTCCGCGCAGGGAACGTTCGGACGATGCGCCGGAGCGTGGCCCGCGTCGCGGTGAACGTCCTCTACGTGGAGGGCAGCGGGGCCATGGACCGGGGCCGCGTCGTGGAGGTCGTGAAGCGTCGTCTCCGGGCGGCTTCAATCCTTTTGCCGATGCCTTTTCGGGGCTGGGTAATTCCGGTCGCGGTGGACGTAAGTCCTGATGCGACCGGTCTGTGATGGAGGGAGCTGATGAAAAATGCCGCAGCAGTCTGGGATGATGTTTGTGCCATCCGTGAACAGTCTCCGGTGGTGCACAGCATCACTAATTATGTTGTGATGACCCCGACGGCCAACGCATTGCTGGCAATCGGGGCCTCGCCCGTGATGGCCCATGCCATCGAAGAGGTCGAGGAAATGGTCGGCATAGCCAATGCGCTGGTGCTGAACATCGGCACCCTGAGTGCCCCCTGGATTGCGTCCATGCACCGGGCGGCACAGGCAGCCGCCGGGCGTGGGATACCGATCGTGCTCGATCCGGTCGGCGCCGGTGCCACGTCGCTGCGGACCGCGACAGCTCTGGAGTTGCTGGAGGCAGTGCCGGTGACGGTGCTGCGGGGCAACGCCTCGGAAATTCTGGCTCTGGCGGGTGCTGAGGCCGGGGCGAGGGGAGTGGACAGCCAGCATGGGTCCGACACAGCTCTCGATGCAGCCCGGAAACTGACAGAACGGCATGGCTGTGTGGTCAGTGTCAGCGGCGCAACTGACTATATCTTGAGAGGTGACCGGCTGGCGAAGATCGAAAGCGGCCATCTGATGATGACGCGTGTGACCGGCATGGGTTGCACGGCCAGTGCCCTCACGGGGGCTTTTCTGGCGGTGAATGATGACCCGCTGGCGGCGGCGACCCATGCGATGGCAGTCATGGGAGTGGCTGGCGAGATGGCCGAAAAAGACTCGCGCGGACCGGGTGGTCTGCAGGTTGAGTTCCTGGATCGCCTTTACCGGCTGCGGCGTCACAACCTGATTTCACGACTCAAGATGGAGTGGGCGTGAGAAAAGAGGTCAGAAATTGGCGCGTTTATCTGGTGACAGATGAAGCTCTCTGTCTTGGTCGTCCGCTTGAGGGGGTAGTTCGGCTGGCATTGGAGGGCGGGGTGGATGTGGTGCAGTTGCGCGAAAAAAACATCACCACGCGCGAGTTTGTCGCAAGGGCCAGGAGCATCAAGGCTGTGCTGGCGGGGAGTGGCGTGCCCCTGATCATCAACGACCGGATTGATGTCGCCCTGGCTGTCGGTGCCGAGGGGGTACATGTCGGCCAGTCCGATATGGCAGCGGGTGATGTGCGGCAACTGATCGGGCCGGAGCGAATCCTGGGTCTTTCGCTGGATCTGCCAGAGCAGTTGGCGGCAGCAGAAATCGAGGATGTAGACTATTACGGTGTCAGTCCGGTTTTTGTGACCCCGACCAAAGATGTGGCGCACAGTGCCTGGGGGCTCGAGGGATTGCGTAACCTGAGGCGGCAGACCCAGCGTCCCCTGGTGGCCATCGGCGGGGTCAATCAGGGCAATGCCGCCGAAGTCTTTGCTGCGGGGGCCGACAGTGTGGCGGTTGTCTCAGCCATCTGTGCGGCAGCAGCCCCGGCCGCGGCGGCAAGCGAGCTGCGCAAGTGTGGTCTTTCCTAATATAATTGACACGCGGGAAGCGATATCTGACACTGTTCCCCCACGACTGATTGCTGTTTGTCATGCGACTGATTACCAGATATTTGCTGCGAGAGTTTCTGGGCCCGCTCGTGGCCTGCATGGTTGTTTTTAATACGATTTTCCTTGTATTCGATCTTTTCGATCATGTATCAAGCTTTTTTGTAGCCAAATTGCCGCTGGTCGCGGTTTTGCGGTATTATTTTGGCCTGATCTGCGCTTATTCACAGTGGTTTACACCGGCCTCACTGATGCTGGCGACGCTCTACACCATGTGGCAGCTTTCGCGCAACAGCGAGATCATTGCCATGCGGGCGAGTGGTATCAGTTTCAAGCGTCTGGCGGCACCTTTTCTGGTAGTATCAGTTTTTGTGGCTCTGGGTACGGCGGCGGTGGCCGAGTTTGTCACGCCCGAAGCCTCGGCCTGGTCGCTACGGTTGAAAGAGAACAACTTCGACCTCGCGAGCAGCAGCCGTGACATGCGTTACCGTTATCCCTATTACAATCCCTACGGGCGCCGCATGTGGCTGTTCGATGAAATTAATGTGGCGACCGTGGACAGCGTTTCTCATATTCGAAGGCGTGTGACTGTTACCAAGGAGCTGCCGGGCGGGCTGAACGAGTGGAGCATCAAAGCCGAGCAGGCGGACTATCTCGACGGTGCCTGGTGGTTCACAAAGCCGCGCCGCACCTGGTACGACAGCAACGGTGTCGCACTGCCCTCGAGCGAAGCACCGCTGGGCGCCCTGACGCTGGTGCGGATGTCGGAGTTTGACGAAACGCCGGGCGATATCGTGGCCGAAGCGCGCGACTGGGAGATGGGGTCCGTACGTGAGATGCTGCGTGCCCTCGAACGTGCGACCGTGCCCGAGCCGGAAAAGTGGTTCGACGTGCACTATCGCTTCGCCTCGCCCTGGGCCTGTGTGGTAATCACACTTTTTGCCGTACCGGCGGGTCTTTCAACGGCGCGGCAGAGCGTCCTGCGCGGCGTGTTTCTGGCACTGGCGGTCTTCTTCGGATTTTATGCCCTCACGCACTTCGGCATGTTTCTTGGCAAACAGGGAGTGCTGGCTCCCTGGTTGGCGGCCTGGGCTCCCAATATCATCTGCTTTTCAGCCAGCATCGTGCTTTACCGGAAGCTGCTCTAAATAAGGAAGTTGGCAAATGTCGATGATTGCAGAGCTGTTGGCTCACGCTGTGGCACAGGATGCTTCGGATATCCATCTCAAAGCTGGTCAGGTGCCGCATTTCAGAATTGGCGGGCTTTTGCAGCCTTCGCCTTTCGAAGCAGTGGAGCCGGAGACGATTATCGCCGTTACCGGGGAACTGGTGCCGCCCCATCTTGCCGAACAGCTTGAGCGGGAGCATGAGGTCGACTTCTCGTATCACGAGCCTGAAGTCGGGCGTTTCCGCGTCAGTGCCTTCTATGGGGACGGTTTGCCGACGCTTGCCCTGCGCTACGTCAAAGGAACAATTCCGACGCTCGAAGAACTGAACCTGCCAAAGCAGCTTCATCGGCTGGCAGCTTTTCCCAATGGGCTGGTCGTCCTTTCCGGCACCACCGGTTCGGGTAAATCAACCACCCTGGCAGCCGTGATCGAGGAGATCAACCTCAGCCACGAACGGCGGATCATTACTATCGAAGACCCGGTGGAGTTTGCCTTCGAGGACAAACGCAGCGTGATTACACAGCGTGAAGTGGGACTCGACACACCTAGTTTCATCAGTGCCCTGCGGCATGTGCTGCGACAGGATCCCGATGTGATTCTGATCGGTGAAATGCGCGACGTCGAAACGGTACGGGTGGCTGTGCTGGCGGCAGAGACAGGTCACCTCGTACTGACGACGCTGCATTCCGGCACCGCCGCCATCGCCGTGCCGCGAATACTCGATCTTTTTCCCGCCAGCGAACAGGACCAGATTCGCATGGCCTTGGCCGCCAACCTGCGCGCCATAGTCTGTCAGCGTCTGGTGCCGGCCACGGCCGGCGGTGTAGTGCCGGCGGCCGAGGTGCTGTTCAATACACCGACTGTCACCAAGCTGCTCTCCCGCAACCAGCTCAACATCCTCTCGGCGGCCATGGAGGCCGGTGCCGAAGACGGCATGCAGACCTTCAACCAGTCGCTCTACCACTGGATCCGCAGTGGCCGCATCAGTGAAAAGGAAGGACTGCGCCAGGCGACCAATCCCGAATCGCTGGCAATGAACCTCAAGGGAATTTTCCTCGATGAAGGTCGCAAAATTCTGGCTTCGCTGACATGAGCGGTCCCGATCTGATAGTTTGTCTGGCCTACCTGTTACTGATCGTCTGGGTGGGCCAGCGTGCCATGCGCCGTACGAGTGCGACGGTTACGGCATCGGAAACCGCGACCGAGTATCATCTGGCAGGACGCAGTGCCAGTGGAATCACCATCGGCCTCTCGGTCATGGTCACCGCCTTCAGTGCATCGAACTTCGTTCTCTTCCCCTCCGAAGTGGCGGGGCACGGTCTCTACGTTACCGCCAGCCTGCCAGTGTTTGTGATTGTCGCCTGGCCGGTGATGTCGCGTGCCATGCCCTTTCTCTATAAACAGGGCGATGCCACGGCATACGGCTGGCTCGAGCGGCGTCATGGCCCGGTCGTGCGGCGACTGGCGAGTGCGCTTTTCCTGATCTGGCGCCTGCTCTGGATGGGCCTGACGCTGCTGGCGGCGGCCCGTTTTCTGGCACTGGTGACCGGTTGGCCGGTAACGCCGCTGATTATTGTCACGGCACTGGTGGCTACTGTCTATACATCGTTGGGCGGCTTGCGGGCCGTGCTCTGGACCGACGTGGCACAATTCGTCGTACTGATCGCGGCCATTGTCGTAGCCATGGTACTCACGGCCAGCCGGGCAGGCGGTTTTTCACAGATGTGGACGACGGTGAAGGAGGCTGGAGGACTCGTGCCCTTTGCTCCCCGGGATCCGCAGTTTCTCTCGTTCGACCCACGTATCCGGATCACGCTCAGCAGTGGTCTGATCGGCACTTTTGTAGCCTTTCTTTCCCGTTATGTGGCCGATCAGTCGATTGTCCAACGCTATCTCGCCGCCCGTTCGCTGCGGGAAGCACGCCGTGGCTTTGTCTGGAATGTTGTTGGTGCCCTGCTTTCCACCGGCATGTTGCTCGTGCTGGGTCTGGCGGTACGTGCCAATGCCGCTGGTGATGTCGCTCTGGCAGTCAGACCGGCCGCCGCACAACTGGCCGCCATGATGGCTGCCCTGCCGGCTGGCGCACTGGGCCTGGTAACAGCCGGTCTGTTGGCCGCTACCATGTCGAGCCTCGACTCCGGCCTGCACTCCTGCGCCACATCCTGGCAGACCGACTGGGTTAGTGATCGTGCTGAGCCAGCTCAACCTGGCCCTGTCAGTCTGCGACGGAGCCAGTGGATCGTTTTCTTCATGGGACTCGCAGCGGCGGCTCTGGCGTTGGCGGCGCAGGGGCTGGGCGACCTCTTTCTGCTGGCCAACCGGGTTGTCAACGGGATGGGCAGTCCGCTGCTGGCGCTGATGCTGGCGGCAATGTTGAAGCGGGGCATCACGCAGCGTGGACTTGTCGTGGGCACACTGGCTGGCACAGTTGTCAGTGCAATCCTGACGGCAGTCGTTCAACCCCTGGCAATGCACCACTATGCCACGCTAAACTTCGGCGCTACATTTTTGCTGATCGTGATCTGCTCGCTGCTATTCCCTCTCTCTGGGAGAGGGCCAGGGTAAGGGTTGCGGGCAGAGCCCGCATTAGTGCCTTACCGGGCAACAACCGCAATAAAAAACGAGTTATTTCCTTCTCCCTTTGGGAGAGGGACAGGGTGAGGGTTGCGGGCGAAGCCCGCATTAGTACTTCTGCAGCAGTTGCAGCATCTTGCGGTCGAGTTTGTGACCCCTGAAGTTCTCGTATTTAACGTCACTGCGCCCACTGTCGAGGACGCCGAAGTCGCCACGGAAGTTCCAGAGTGCCCAGCCCCAGCCGGCCTCTTTCCAGAGATTCAGACTGTCCTCCATCCAGGCCAGAGTTACATCGTGCGGGGTCTTGTTGTAAGTGCCCCATTCGCCCACAAAGACCCGGCTGGCCGGTAGTCGGCTCCAGGGTGCAAGCATGTTTTCCCTTAGAAAGTCCCGGCCGCTATCCGTCTGAGGCACCAGTTTGTCGGACTGGTAACTGACCGGGGGCTGGGTTTCGCCCCAGGCAGGTGCCAGCCGGAGTCTGGTGACTTGTTTGCCGCGACGCGTCGCAAAGGCGACTTCCTCAAGCGTCAACCAGTCGCCATCGCTGATGCCGATCCGGATCTGGCTGGTGCCATCGGGCACCGGGATTTCAAAGCTGCGGTCGTAGCGTGTCTCATAGACTTTCCACTTCTTCAGCAGCACTGGGGGCTCAACCCCTCCGCCAGCCGCCGCCTCGAAGTAAGCGGTCATCGCCAGCCGGTTGTCGAACAGCACCTGTAGTGTGGCAAAATCTGTCACTGTGCCCACTTTCAAGTGCAGACTGCCGGTGGGAAAAGGGCCGCTGATAGTCAGCGGACTGGCCAGCTTGCCCTTGATGGGACCGTAGAGATAGCTGTTGGCCGGTTTGGGAGGCCAGAAGGGGAGAGTTTCGTTGCCGGGTGCCCATTCAGCCAGATAATGGGTGAGGCTGAAGGGCTCGTAGCCACGGGTGGCTTGCAACATGTTTTCTGCCGGCAGCTTCTGGAGCGGGATACGTCCGGCGTTCAGTCCGTCCACCAGGATCAGACGTTCAGGATCTTCTGCTCGGATAGCGGACACCAGCTGATTGACAACTTTCAGGTAATCTTTTTCTGAGAGATAGTAGGGTGGTTCGTTGAGCAGATTAAAGCTGAGCCTAGTCGAAGGTATGTCCCGGTAGCGACGGGCGAAAAACGTCCACTGACTGGCAAAGGCCTTGAGGGCATCGGCATTTTTCCAGAGCAGGTGATTGTTTTCCGGATCGCTGATGTGGTATCCCGGCGCATGGTGAAAGTTGATGCAGACGTGGAGTTTGTACTTTTCGCCCCACCGGATAGCCTGGTCGATGGCCTCCAGTCGTTCGGGCAGGATCCTGTGCCAGTCGGCCGGGTCGGTCCAGTACCGGTAGTTGAGCGGCAGGCGGACGAAGTTGAAACCCCAGGCGGCAATCCGGGCAAAGTCCCACTCCCGGAAGGTGGCATCGGAGCTGTGGTCCTCATAGGTGAGGTCGGTCAGATTGAAGCCGCGCCAGCGGTCGCGGTCCGGCTGGTCAGAGAGCAAGCGGGTACCGATGGCGAGGGTGAGGAGAACGGTTAGGAGAGTTTTGCGGAACATGGTGTGGAATCAGTCTGAATGTATCACAAATTGTGGTTCATGAGCATTTTGAATGCAACATATTTGCTGCAGGAACAGATCTGGAACTGAGCCTGGGACAGGCAAGAATGCCTATCCTACATTCTTCCTAGCGGGTACTCGTAGACAACTGATCGGATGGGGCAACGGGGATTTCGCCCCGCGCCCTTCCACACCACC
>CAZMGQ010000078.1:0-8344 GCA_964565855.1 uncultured Lentisphaerales bacterium
CCGGCAGACTGCGCTCCAGCGATTTGTCACAGCTTCGATTGCGCGATTTTCGGCCATGTAGGTGTGAACCGGGTGACCGGGTGGTAGTTCCAGCGAGTCGTTCTGATCAAGACTGCCGCGGAAGACATCGACATGCACATCGCAGAGACGGTGAATTTCCTCGACCGGCATACCTTCGCGGATCAGTTGCTGTTCCATCTCAGCGATTTCTTCGGCCGAGGCGTTGCCGACGACCGCCTCAAACTCGGCGCGAGCCTCTTCCAGCGAAACTCCCCGGTGCAGCTTTTCGATTACCTCTTTGAGAGCTGCAACTTTGGCGGCCTGATCGCTGTCAGGCTCCAAGCCGGACGGATCGGGCTCCGTACCCTTGTGCTGAGTTGCATTTCCGGCAACATGATCTGTCGGTTTGAGGTCAAAGTTTTTCATTGTTTTCCTTTCAAACTGGTCGTGCCGGGTTAATCAGGCGCGCTCTTTTCATACTAAACTGTTTTGATTGACTATTGCAACCTTATGGAATCGTGCCGATATAAAAAACCGCCAAGGTGCCGGGAACACCATGGTGGTGGGGACGACTGTCACGACGTACTACGTGCTGCCTGACTGGGAACGCAGGGCTCCGTACCTGCTCAAAAAATGAAATACCACCAACTCGCCGAGAACGCCAAGCTGGTGTGAGTGGAACCGTAGCGGCACTGTAGGACAGACATTCGTGTCTGTCCAGAGCAGGCCCTGAAACCGCACGTGGGACAGGCAAGAATGCCTATCCTACAATGCAAAGCAGGCGCAACGCCTTCCAGAAAAATTGGAGGGTGTTGCGCTGCTGAAAGCACTGAGCCTGGTCAGAACTGTGCAGGATCGCCGCCGTAAAAAAAGAAGCGTGTGAGGTGAAAAAACAGGGGGGCGGCAAAGCAGAGCGAGATCATGCGCTCGGTCATCAGGGGTCTGGCACGTACCACCACGACGCCCTTGCGTCCCCGGTCCTGCTGGATCGCTACCCAGCATAAACGTCCGAAAAATGCGGTTATCGCAATCGCCATACCCATCGCGGCTGCCTGCAGACGGCTGAAAGGTACCACCGGAGCAAAGGCCACTCCCGCCAGAGCCGATGCCACCACCGCCAGGGTGAAGGACTCGAAGCTTTCTCCGGCCGCCAGCTTCACAAAGATTTTACGCCCGTAACCGTTGGCTGTCATGACGTCCTGAATCAGGTCGTGTACTTGCACAATGGTCGTCAGAAACAGCAGCAGACGCAAGCCTTCGTAAGGCGATTGCGCAGGCGCGAGTTTGATCAGCGCGGGCGTGTGGCTGATGCTGTAGATACAAAGCATCATGCCCCACTGGATCTTTGCCGTGCGCTCCATAAAATGCGTTGGATCGTCCGCCCGCAGTATCCGCATCGGAATCAACAGAAAGGCGTACACCGGTATCAACATGATAAAAAGGCCGTACCAGCCGATATACAGTGCAAAGTACTGCAGCGGAAGTATGACGAAAAACACCCAGAAGAGCGCAGGATGATCGGCACGCCGTGTGGGAGTAATGGTCATGAACTCACGTAACAGCAAAAAGGACGAGAGTCCGAAAACGATGACCGAGCCGGATCGTCCGGTCAGGATAGCTGCCGCCATCACAAAGCACATCGCCCAGATCATGCGGAAACGCGCCATGGCAGCGCGTCCGATGCGCCCCAGTCGCGACCCGTCCGCCATACGGCTTGTCACCAGCGCGATAAACGTTCCGCCCACCAGTGCGAATGCCAGCCATTTCAGTAGTGCCAGAGTTGCTTGGTCCATTACTTCACCTGTTTTTCAGCGCGAGAACCGCCTCGCGTGCACGCTCCAGAAAATCGCTTTTTCTTTCCTGCCGATCCAGCACCAGGGGCTCGCCGAAGCTGATGCTGCTGATAATCGGGATGGGCACAAAACTGCCCTTGGGAAGGATACGGTTCAGGTTTTCCAGATAAACCGGCACAAATTCCATCCCGGGTTTGTTTTCGGCGATGTAGAAGAGGCCCGGCTTGAATTCCGCGATGTTTTCCCCGTCGCCGCGTGTCCCTTCGGGAAAGAGAATCACCGAATATTTGTCGCCCAGTTCCTGCACGGCGTTTCGCAGCGATAAAAAGGCGGTGCGTGCGCTGACATCCGGCCCGACCCGATCGAGGTAAATTGAGTTGAATACACGTTGTGCGACATAGCGGCGAAACGGTGTCTGCTCCCAGTAGTCGCGCGCCGCCAGTGGACGTGTCAGCCGCCGCACTCCGCGCGGCAGCGAGGCCCAGATCACGAGCAGATCGAGATGGCTGGCGTGGTTGGCAAAATAGGCACGCGGCCTCTCCGAAGGTGTACAGTTGACCCATTGCGCAGATGTGCCACTGACAAATCTGGCGCCTCCGGCCAGCAGCCGCCCGAAGTTTTCGTCCAGCAGTTTCACGTTTCCTCCAGTGTTTTGACGATTCGCACGGCGCGTCTAACAATCGTCACCACGCAACCTGTCACGATCAGCACCAGACCTCCGCCCAGAAAGTTGGCCGGAGGAACCCAGCGGATACCGATAGCTGCCGCCAAGAGTACCAGACTCATGGCAGCCATGCGGTGTTGCTTGGCCATCGGTCCCAGATAGAATTGACCGGCACCGGTGGCCTGACCCAGAACCCTGACGTAGGCCGTCATAACAGCCAGCAGTGCGGCAAGCCATCCCAGCACGATCCCCATCGGGTACTCCTGTGCGGCGTAACCGGCGCCGATCAGGATGAGGGGGTCGGAAAGGCGATCGGGCAGATCGTTGAAAATCTCGCCCGACTTGGTTTTCAAGCCGCCTTCGACAGCCACCAGCCCATCGAGCAGATTGCAGATCAGGCGCAGTTGAATAAAAACCAGCGCACATATCAAAGCCCCGACAGCTTTGGCCGTGCTAGCTTGTAAGGGCAGGGAGAACAGACAAGCCCCGGCAACTGCGGCGCAAAAGACGCTGAGCCAGGAAATGGTGTTGGGACGCACTTTTCTGGCGGCCAGCCAGGCCGCCCAGGCTCTGAAAAATCCAACATCGCGCGCTTTGACGGCGCGTCTTGCCCCCTGGTCTGTTGCGGATGTGTTCATAACCGG
Organism: uncultured Lentisphaerales bacterium; assembly: GCA_964565855.1. GTDB lineage: Bacteria > Verrucomicrobiota > Kiritimatiellia > RFP12 > JAZUKQ01 > CAZMGQ01. Next base: position 3,102 of record CAZMGQ010000078.1, read on the forward strand.
GTCTCCTTATGGGTCAGTGTTGTTCGATGATAGTCCTGAGCGTATCGCCCAGAATGCATTTTTCGTCCGCCGGATCGAGCTTTAAAGCGCGGATTTTGGCCAGACCTTCCGAGGGATCGCGGCTCATCACGGGGACATCTGTTCCGAAGATCAGCCGCCGGGGGCCGATTTTGCGGCAGAGGCGGCGCAGCTTGGAAACAGTTACGAAGTAGCTTGAGGTGTCCACAAAAACATTGTCATGGGCTGCAGCCAGTTGCAATGCTTCGCGGAAATAGTGGGCACCGGCATGTGCGACAATGAATGTGACGGATGGAAAAGCTTTGACCATGGCGGCGGCATCTGAGGATTCCGGAGTCAGTCCCTGGTGGAAGAAAACCGGGACGTTGCGGGCTTTGGCCACCTCGCAAAGCGCAAATATGCGCTCGCCGGAAAGGTCGGCCGGGTATTGCGGGAGGGCCAGCTTGATGCCATGCATACCGGCATCCAGACAACGCGTGAGTTCATCCATGTAGTGCTCGTACCGGGGATTGATGAAGGCAAAACCGTAAAACCGATCGGGTTCTGCCCTCATGGCAGCCAGCACCCGGTCATTGTTGGGTTGCGGCATCAGAACAGATTTGAGCAGCTCGGAGCCAAGCAGTCGGCGGGCGCTCCAATGCCCGATCGTGCGCAGCAGAAGGTCGTGGCGGAACACCGGTGAATCGCGAATCGTGATCACGCTCAAATCGCGCACCCCGACACCGATCAAGACGGTGCGGTCGATCCCGAGAGCGTCCATCCGCGCGAGAATTTCCGCGTGGCCGGCCTCGATATGCTGATGACCGTCGATAATCATAGCCATGAGTACGCGAGCAGAAAGTAGTAATAGAGGGGAGCGGTAAAAACCCAGGAGTCGAACCGGTCCATCACGCCGCCGTGGCCGGGGATCAGTTTGCCGGAATCCTTGACCCCGGCATCACGCTTCATGGCCGATTCGAGCAAATCCCCGATCGGGCCGACGATGGCGACAATCAGCCCCAGCAGCATCCGTTGCCACAAGAGTGAGCCGGGCAGCGTGTAGCCGAGAGCAGCCGCTGAGCAGATGGTAATGACTCCTCCGCCGATGAACCCCGTCCAGGTTTTGCCGGGGCTGACACTCGGCAGCAGCTTGGGGCTGTTTTTGCCCAGCAGCTTCCCAGTGTAATAGGCACCGTTATCGTTGAGGGCGATCAGCATACAGAGCAGGACGATAGCGCCGAAGCCTCCGTCCAATTTTTGAATCAGCGAAAAATGCATCGGCAGCCAACCCCAGTAAATCAGCCCGAGCAGCCGGACGGATGATTTGCGGTTAAACTCCGCCGTGCCGTGCCGCGTCATCTGCAAGGGCAGCAACAACGTTACCGAGATCAAAGGCACAATGTCAAAGATGTCCTTGCGTTCATAATATAGTGCTATCGCCATCAGGAGCAGCATGGCAGCCGCAACTCCCATTGTAGCGCGGTTGAAAACTCCATTCATGGTGTAGAATTCACGGATGGAGCCGTAGGCCAGGAGGACGATCAGGATGGTAAACGCCAGCCAGCTTGTGTAGGACGTCAGAATAAACAGGCCGAAGATGACCGCCCACATTATAATGGCGGCGGTGATATTGCGTCCCCAGTCAGTTTTCCGGAATGCCAGTGTCAGCAGACTCGTGCCGCCGAATGCGCAGGCGAGAATTGCGCCGGTTGTTTTCAGTATCGCCAGATCATGACTCATTTTCCAGCCTCCTTAATGCCCAGCGGGCGTAATCTCCGAGATAATCATCCTGTTCAAAAGATTGGACAAGCGGCTTGAGATCCGTGGCGCGGGAGTTGCCCACAGCAACCAGCGCATTGCGTTTGTAAGTTTCCAGATTGCCGCTCGCGTGCACAAAAGTTTCCGGCAGCATTTCCTTGCCCCTGGCAAATATCTGCATCAGCCGCATCAGAAGCCGCCGCAGGACAGTGATCTTCATCAGGCTGTTGAGCAGACTGCGCCGGGCGATTTTGTTCTGGATAAAGCCGATGACTTCCTTCTGAAAAGTCTGTTCGTCCATCTGCAGCATCAGATCAAGCGGCGGATACATGCCGAGCTGTGCGGGAAGGAGGCTTTCCATGTCCGGTTTGGGGCGCAGTTTCAGATTGCGGGGACAAACCTCCTGACAGATATCGCATCCGAGGATATTGGCGTTCATGGCCGACAACAGGTTTTCGGGAACATCGCGGGTCGTCAGCAGACAAGCTACGCAAAGATCGGGATTGAGGCGGCGCGGTTCATAGAGTGCTCCCGTCGGGCAAGCCTTGAGGCACTTGTCGCAACTGCCGCAGAGATCCTCTTCAAAAGGGGCGTCCGGTGCAAGGGGGGCATCGGTGACAATGCTCTGGTAAGCCACCCAACTGCCATAATCGGGATTGATCACCAGATTGTTTTTGCCCAGAAATCCCAGCCCCGCCCTGACGGCGGCTTCCTTGCGGTGCAACCCGGCCACAGCCTTGTAACCTTTCGATTCGAGAAAACTGCGCACCTGGCGGGCCCGTTTCAGAATCCCCAGGTGACCGTAGGCGACGATGCGTCCCATCTGGCCATGGGCGCCTTCCGGTTTTTGTTCTTCGGGCAGGTAAGAAAACCCGATCACAATCACGGCGCGCGCATCGGGCATGACATCGCGCGGCGTTGCGAGCTTTTTCCAGCTTTCCATGCGATAGGCATAGCGTCCCTGATAATCTTCACCTCGGGCTTCCAGCGCGTCCAGAAAGCTGTCAAAGGGTTCGGCGGTCGTTACGCCGAACAGTTCAAGCCCGATGCTTGCCGAAAACCTTCTGACTTCTTCTTTAAGATCGGTCATACTGTCTCTCCGTAAAGAGGGATTAAGCGCTTTTCAGCGAGCCAGCAATCTTTAGGTGCTGGCCGGCCTGCTTCGAACAGTATAGCCCACCCCTCTGTCTGCGGCAACAAGGAATTCCGTGCGAGTTAATCGGGCGCAAGACAACGCGCATTTTGGGCCCGCTAATTTCTATTGACACGCTAGAGATTATAGGTTAAGTTCTCCGACTTCGTTGTTCGCACTGTTGCGACAATCTGAAACCGAAACACAGAAGAAGGAGACAATAAAATGGCTAAAGCAACCTATAAAACCGACGTCGTCTGGACCGGGGAGAACATCAAATCTGTCGCCCGTGCCAACGGTCATGACTTTGTGATTGATGAGCCCAAGTCGCTGGGTGGAACCGATGAGGGTCCCAACCCGGTCGAGTATCTGCTGGCATCGCTCGGCGGCTGTCTGAATGTCATCATAGCCATGCTGGCACCGCGTTACGATGTGGAGCTGAAGGGGGTCGTAACCAAGGTTGAGGGAGATCTCGACCCGGATGGGTTCATGGAGGTCGCGCCGGTACGGACGGGGTTTGATGCAATTCGCTACAAGATTGAGATCGACACGGATGCCCCGGCGGAGCAGGTCGAAAAGCTGATTGCCCACACCGAGAAGCTCTGCCCGGTGAAGGACACTCTCACTGGTGTCGAGATGACACGTGTCTGAACAGGCTGCGCCGGAGCTTAGAAGGCTCCGGCGAGGTTGGCGATGCGGACGCCCAGGCTGCGGATGCGTGAATTGAGGTCGTTCACATAAACCTGGTTTTCGGCATACTTGCCGAATACGGGTGTGAGGGTGCCGACAATCGGTTCGGCGCCCGCGGCACGTGCGGCCGCAACAATGGCGTTGAGGCTGCCGATGACTTCGCTATTGGGGTGACCGCTGTTGATATCGTTGATGCCGTAGAGTATGCAGAGGTGGGAGGGCTTGTGTTTGGACAGCACACCGCCCACGCGTGCGACACCCTCGGTGCTGCGTTCACCGCCGGCGCCGGCATTGATCACAGTCCGTCCGGTAATTTCTTCGAGGATTGCGGGATAGCCGCTGGCGGTGATGCTGTCGCCAATACAGACGATGGGACGCTCGTCGCCTGGATCGAGGGCTCCCAACGCGCTCGCAAAAACCCTGGCAATCCGGTCGGACCCGGCACCATTGGGATGCAGGCCGTCGGGAAACATCGGGTGGCTGCTGTTTGAATCGACGCTCGTTTCCGACAGTGTTTCTCCGGAATCGTCGTCACTATCGCTGCTGCTTTCACACCCGGCAACCAGGAGGCAACTGCCGATAATGGCCGCACCCATAAGATGGCTCAGGCCTGATTTTGCCAGACTGGCGATTGCATTGTGGATTCCAGTATTGGTGTAGACTTTTTTCATGAGCATACCTCGTCTGACAGGCCGGGCGCGGAGCGCGCATGATGGTATCAGCCCGCTGCCGTGGCGTAGTGCACCTGTCAGGGCGTCGGATTAAAGCACCTTGCCGCCGTTTGGGCTAGAACTATTTTGCTAGACTTTGTTGCCGGCCTTTGGCGGGGGGTTGCCGGCTTGCCAAACTTCGTCGAAAGCCTGCAGAACTTCCTCCGGCCGGACCAGGCTCATGCAGCGGCGGGCACAGGCGCTGGCATCGCCCACCTGGTGGCAGGGTGCACACTCTGCCCGGTCCTGATGATGAACAATACGTACCCGGCTGCCGGTGGGAGCCCAGAGGGGCAGGCGGCTGCTGCCTTCGATGGCAACGAGCGGCAAGTCGAGAGCGGCGGCCAGGTGCATGGGGCCGGTATTGACACAGATGGCGGCATGGCACCGGGAGAGTTGAGCGACCCAGCCTGATATGTCTTTCACCTCTCGCACATCGGCTGCCCCGGCGACAGCCGTGGCAGCGGCGGTTGCCTCGCCGGGCCCGCAGATAACCAGTGGTGTCAGGCCACGCTGCCGCAATTCCTCTATTACAGTCTGCCAGGATTCGGGCAGCCATTGTTTGCCGATCCAGGGAGTCAGCGGTACCAGGGCGACTTTTTTGTTGCGATCGGGAGCCGATGTGACTGTCGCCGGCCGATCGGTTGTCGGCAGCAGGTGGGCGAGGCTGGGCGGGCTGAGTTTAGCGGAGGGGTCGGGAGCAAAGAGGCCGTTGAGGCGCCAGCGCTCGAGATCGCGCCGGACCGGTCGACGCCGGGCGGCACCGGGCAGGACGAGGCAATCGTTGGCGACAAAGTAGCGGGTCAGGGTCTCGACACTGCCACAGCCGGCCAGATAGAGCAGGATGATGCTGCGGACATCGCCCCGGACATCGACTCCCCTTGCGCCCTCTGCCAGCGGGCGGAGCTGGCGGATGAGGGCGGGCAGGCCGTTGGGCCCGCGCAGGAGGTTGCGGT
>CAZMGQ010000079.1:0-8130 GCA_964565855.1 uncultured Lentisphaerales bacterium
CAGTGGCCGACATCGGCTTCGGGCCAGCGGTCGCCGCCGATACCACGTACATTGAGGATGTAGCGGGGGGCACCGCTGCGGCGGGAGGCATCGCGCAGCCGTCCGGTGAGCTTCCAGCCTTCGCCGGCCTGTGGCATGGGGCGGGAAGGATTACTGCCGAGCATGGAGGGTGGTCCGTACCAGACGACCGGCAGGATGAAGGGGCGGGGATATTCGCCGCCGAAGTCGTCCGGGACTTCGTGTACCCGCAGATCGAATGAGAGTCTGGCACCGCCATGGGGCAGTCGGTTGCCGCTGGGCTCGTTGACGACGGTACCGTTGATCTGGAGCGTGTAGCCGGCCTCCATGATTTCTTCGAGCAGGGAGAGTTCGCCGGCCCGTTGCTGACGGGCGAGGGTGGCCGAAAGAGCGGCCACCAGCACCACCAGAAGGTGCAGCAGCCAGACTGTGACCTGGTGTGCCCGGGCCGAATGGCGTGCCCGGCGACCTGCCAGCCACCAGAAGAAAACAACGAACGGGAGCGGCAGCAGAAAACTGGGAAGCGAACGTGGCTGCAAGCCGCAGGCTGTTCCGGCGATATAAGCCAGAGCCAGGCCGGTCAGGGGTTGTCGCAGTCTGGTTCGCAGAACGGTCATCGCGCTCCGGGAAGGGGTTAGCCGCTACGGCGTTGCAGGACGAGGGCCACCCGGGCCGGCAGATAGAGATGCAGGCGGAACTGTTGTTCGTCGCCGACCCGTTCGGGCAGGGCGAAGTAACGTTGGCCAGCCTCAATTCGACCTTGGCCGGCGAAAATCGTGGCATCGCTATCGAGCAGCAGGTCGTATTCGCCGGGGACGACTGTCAGGGGGAAGTCAACATGCGAGCGGGTGCTGTGGAAGTTGAATACCAGCAGCAGTGAGCCACGCATCAGGGCCAGGATTTTGCTTTCGTCGTCCGAGGCAAACAGGATTGGCTTGCCCTGCTGCAACGCATCCGTATCGCGGAATAGTTTCATCATGGCGGCGTCGAATTCGGCCAGACCATAGAAGCGCAGTTCGGGGTTGTCGCGCAGGCTCCACTGGCGCCGGGCATGACTGTAGGAGAAGGCGTTGCCCTCGCGGGGGAAGTCGATCCATTCGGGATGTCCGAACTCGTTGCCCATGAAGTTGAGGTAGCCGTGGCCGGCGGTGGCGATGGTGGCGAGGCGGATCAGTTTGTGCAGTGCCACGGCCCGGTCGATGCGCAGGTTTTCCGCCGTGGTGTGCATGGCGGTATAGACATCGGCATCGGCCATTTCGAAAAACATCGTCTTGCCGCCGACCAGGGCCTGGTCGTGGCTTTCGACGTAGTTGACGGTCTGTTCATCGCTGCGGCGGTTGGTGAGTTCGTACCAGAGGTAGCCCAGGTTCCAGTCTTCGTCGCGCACATCGCGCAGCAGCTTGAGCCAGCATTCGGGCACACCCATCGCGAGGCGGTAATCGAAACCTACGCCGCCGCTGCCATCGCGAGGGGCAGCCAGGCCGGGCATGCCGGAAACGTCTTCGGCGATCGTGATAGCGTCGGGGCGCAGGTGGTGGATCAGGGTGTTGGCGAGGGTCAGGTAGGTCAGGGCGGCGTTGTCGACCGTACTGTCGAAATACTGGGCATAGTCGAGAAAGTCCACTCCGAGGCCGTGATGAAGGTAGAGCATACTTGTGACGCCGTCGAAACGGAAGCCGTCGAAACGAAACTCGTCGAGCCAGTAGCGGCAGTTGGAGAGCAGGAGGTGCAGGGTGTCGATTTTACCGTAATCGAAGCAGCGGGTGTCCCAGACATGGTGCCAGCCACGCGAGCCGTCGTGGAAGTAGAGGTAGGGTGTGCCGTCGAACAGCGAGAGGCCTTCCTGCTCGTTGCGGACTGCGTGGGAGTGGACGATGTCCATGATGACGGCGATGCCGAGGCCATGGGCATCATCGATCAGGGCCTTCAGTTCGTGGGGGGTGCCGAAGCGTGACGAAGCGGCGAAAAAGTTCGACACCTGATAGCCGAAGGAGCCGTAGTAGGGGTGTTCCATGATCGCCATGAGTTGGATCGTGTTGTAGCCGGCGGCGGCGATACGCGGCAGAATCAGGCGGCGGAACTCGTCGTAGCTGCCGACCTTGGGCTCCTCTTGGGCCATGCCGATATGGGCTTCGTAGATCAGGGGTGCCCGTTCGGGGACACGGAAATCCGGATTGCGCCAGACATAGGGCTCGGGCGGTTCCCAGACCTGGGCACGGAAGACCAGCGACTGCGGGTCCTGCACCACGCGCCGGACGTAGGCCGGCAGCCGCTCATCCCGCCCTTCGGGCCAGACCATCTCCAGCCGGTAGTACTGGCCGTGTTGCAGACGTTCCGGTGGCAGCTCCAGCTCCCAGACACCCCTATCATCCACCCGACGGGCCTTGAACTCTTCCTGCAACTGCCAGTCGCTGAAATCTCCCACCAGCCACAATCCGGTTGCATGGGGAGCAAACTCGCGGAAAACCCAGCCCTCCACTGTCCGGTGCAAGCCGTAAAACTCGTGGGCGCAGGCAAACTCCGCCAGGTTGGGCAGGCCCTGTGCGAGCCGTTCTTCCAGTTGGCGGGCTGTCCGGGCACGTTGCTGCAGGACCGACCGGTAAGGCTCCAGGTACGGGTCGTTCAACAGGGGTGAAAGTTGCGGCTGGTGGTGATTCATACTATCCCCGCATAAGTGGTCATTTACGGCAAAGGATATAGCCAGTTGCGCATTAGGACAATGTTTTTCGTGCTTGAATGAAACGGGGCGGTTTGTCAGCATGGAGTCATGGAGAGCGATGTATCAGTTCAGTTCAACGAGCGGCTGGCCGCCCTGCAGGAGCGTATGGCCGCCGCCTGCGGACGTGCCGGGCGTGATCCGGCTGAGGTGCGGCTGCTGGCCGTCAGCAAGGGCTTCGGTCCGGAGGCGATCGAGGTGGCGCAAAATGCGGGGCTCAATCTCTTTGGTGAAAGCCGTGTGCAGGAGGCCGCCGTCAAGATCGAGGCTTCCAGTGGTGCCGAGTGGCATCTGGTCGGGCATCTTCAGCGCAACAAGGCACGGCCGGCGCTGGAGCTTTTCAGCATGATCCACTCGGTCGATTCGTTGCGCCTGCTCGAGGCTCTGGCGAGGGTTGCGGCAGAGTCCGGACACCGCCCCGACCTTCTGCTGGAGGTCAATGTGTCGGGCGAATCGAGCAAGTTCGGCTTTGAGCCCGAGGCTGTGCCGGCCGCGCTCGAAGCGGCGGTCGAACTGGGAGCCCCGCCGATTGTCGGGCTGATGACAATGGCACCCTTTGCAAAGGACCCCGAGGCTGCCCGGCCGCACTTCCGGCGTCTGCGCGAGCTGCGCGACGGTTGGCAGGACGCCCTGGGCTGGTCGCTGCCGGAGCTTTCGATGGGCATGTCGGGCGACTTCGAGGTGGCGATCGAGGAGGGGGCGACCTGCATCAGGCTGGGAACGTCGCTTTTCGGCCGTCGCCGCGACTGGCAGGCAGTGGCACGCGAAATGCTGTAGAAAATCCATGAAACCTTTCCGATATCAGATTCTATCGCTGGCTCTGCTGCTGGGGTGGCTGGGGTCACTCCCGGCTGCACCCCTGTCGTTTCGCGATGAAGCCATTCTGGGCGATTTCGGTCTGCGACTGCCCCTGCCGTCGGACGCCCGGGCCCAACCTCTGCCACCCTTACGCACCTACGACTATACCCTGCGGCGCGGCAACGAAAGCTGGACCGAGGAACGTTTTGATCCATTCGAGCTGTGGTATGCCTCGCAGCATGTGGCCCAGTGGCGGCTGGAGGATGGCAGTGTGATGCGACTCGGCATGGTGACTTCGATCCTGCCATCCGGCTTTGAGTCGCGCCACGTGACGCGTGAGCATTTCGAGCAGATTGCCGCCTCGGCATCTGCGGATATCGGTCCCTTTGATGCCAGGCTGGCACAGCGCTGGATGCTGGATTTTGCCGGGCAACAGGTGAGCCTGCCGGTTCAGCTATCTAATATCAACGCCCGGCTGGCAGGCCTGTTGCGCTTCGAGTCGGACAACCCCCGTACCCATGCTTACCTCTTCCGCTTCAATCGCGGCCGCGCCGGACAGGCCCACATGGCCGACCTCTGGCTGGGGCTGGTTGTCTCTTCCGCCGGAGTCGATCCGGCCGTCGACCGGGACGTCATCGAACGGGAACTGCTCGGACGCATGGGGCCTACCAGCCGCTTTGCCAACCGCAGTACAGCACCGCGTGGCGGTGATCGCTTCCGCCGTACGGCCAACGTGCGGGAGCATCCCATCCGCACTGCCGCGCACCGCAGTGTGTCGCAACTCGACGACTGGTGGGCACTCGATTCGGAAGATTATGTCGTCCTCTCCAACCATAGCGACGGGGCACAGCTTGCCGCCGATCTGCTGGAAGACCTGCAGGAAGCCCGCGCCCTTTATGCGCGTTTTGTTCCGGGGTTTGCCCCGACAACCGACGACGTTTCGGTGGTGCGCATTTTTGCGACTGATGCCGAGTACGAGGCTTATGTCGGTCCTGATCATGTCTGGACGGCGGGCGTTTTTGATGCCATGCGGCGCGAGCTGGTTATCCGGTCGGTTTCCAGCCGCCGTCGCGATGCCCAGTATGAACGGATGCAGCGGGTCGCCCTGCACGAGGCTTTTCACCAGTACCTCTTCCAGGCCACGGGCGGCATTCCCACCTCGCCCTGGTTCAACGAAGGACATGCCGTATTTTTCGAGGCGGCCGAGATCGGCAAACGTCGGGTCTCGCTCGGAGAAAGTCCCGACCGCGTGAAGCGGACCGAGCAGCTCGTGGCCGCCCGGGCCCTCAATCTGCCGAGCCTGCTGCGGCTCAACTATGCCGGTTTTTACGGTGGCAGCAGTGAGCAGCGCCTCAATCGCTACAGTGCGGCCTGGGGGCTGATCTACTTCCTGCAACGTGCCGCACCGCTCGAGCGCAACCGGCCACATGACGATATCCTGACCCGTTACATGGCAGCGCTGGAAATGACCCGCAACCCCGATGCGGCCACGGCGATCGCCTTCGAAGGCATCGACCTCGGTGCTTTTGAAGAAGCCGTCAACAGCTTCTGGAAAACCTCGCGCAGCCGCCAGGCCGCCCGTCGTGCACCGCTGCCCTGAACATTATCAGCCCATGCGTATCCTGATCATAAAGCTCAGCTCGATGGGCGATACCCTGCACGCCCTCCCGACTGTGGCCGCCCTCAAGGAGCACCTGGGAGCAGAGATCGACTGGGCGGTGCAGCCGGGGTTCGCACCGTTGGTAAGATGCTTTGCCCCGGTGGAGCGGTTGCTGCTCTGGCCGCGGCGCGGTTCGTGGCAGGTGCGGCGACAGGCCCTCAAGGAGTTGCGGGCCGAACGTTACGATCTGGTGATTGATCTGCAGGGACTGCTCAAGAGCGCTCTCGTGGCCAGGCTGGCGCGGGCAGGGCGCCGTATCGGGCCTTCGTTTCACCGTGAAGGGGCCTTTCTGTTCTACGATCTCGTCGCAGGACGTCGCAACAAGCAGCGTCATGCCGTCGAGGAATGTATGGACGTGCTGGATCTGCTCGATATGCCGCGTCCGGCCATCCCGCAGTTTCCACTGAACCTGCCGGAGATCGATCTCGCTCCGGCTCCTGATGCGGTCCGGCGCGTGGCTCTGGCGCCATTGTCGCGTTGGCCTTCGAAAAACTGGCCGCTGACGCATTTCGCCGCCCTGGCTCGCCGATTGGTCGGTGATTGCGGGGTCGAGCTGCACGCCATCGGCGGACCGGACGATGCGGCGGCAGTCGAAGAAATAGCGCAACTGGCCCAAGTGCCGATCCTGAATCACTGTGGCTCATACAGCCTGGCCGAAAGCGGCTCGCTGCTGCGCCGTATGGATCTGCTGGTGACCAACGATTCCGGCCCGATGCATCTGGGTGCGGCTGTCGGCACACCCTGTGTGGCTCTCTTCGGCCCCACCTTGCCCGACCGGACCGGACCTTACGGGCCGGGCCACCGTGTGCTGCGGCTCGACAACTGTCCTCCATGTCGGAGCCGCGATTGTCGGCGTGCAAGCAGGATTTGTCTGGAGGATATGCCGCCCGACATGGTTTTTGAGGCGGTTCGGAAAGTGCTGGCTGCCCGCGGGTGATGTGAAGAAAGTGAACAGGCAGGAATGCCCGTCATACAATTTTTGCCCGTTATCAAGGGGCTACGTTTGGAGGAGCTGAGTCTGTTGCACTTTTGGGTTACATCAATCAGAATTGCAGCACTGTGACGAAAAATGTACCATAGAGAGCATTTACGGAGTTAGTTGGATCCGGCAGTTGCGAGGAGAAACCATGTCTGCGAAGTTTTTTATTGTTCCGAGTCTGATTTTGCTTCTGGCTGTCAGTCTGCCAGCCGATGAGGCGGACAAGGCTGCTGTACCTGCGGCGGCGACCCAGGTAGCCGAACTGGAGGCACAGATTCAGAGCCTGAATGCCCGGCTGGTCAAGCTCAGCGAGCAACTGCACAAGGCACGTGAAGCGGCGCTGCAGGGTTCCGATGGTTACGCTGAAAACCAGCAGCGTATCAGCAACCTGCTGACCCAACTGAGCGCCCTCAGCAAAGACAAAACCATGGAGCCGGAGGACCTCGCAGCCAGACGCAAAGCCCTGACGGACGAGATTACGACCCTCTCGCAGCAGATCAGTGCCACGCGCAAAGCCTTTGAGCCGGATGAAAAGATGGTCGAATTGCACCGGGGAGCACAGCAGTTGCAGGACCAGATTACTGCCCTCCAGGAAAAAGTAGTCCAAAAAACAGCCGAGATTGTGGCAGCCGCCAAAGCGGCGGCAGAGCAGGAAAATGAGACGGCAGCCGCAGCGGGAGATGGAGAGGAGCAATAATGCTGCTCGATGATGCCCTGAGCCTGATGCAGCGCAGTTTCCGTGAGGGACGTCTGGCACATGCCTACCTGGTCTCCGGTGCACCGCGCGGCATAGCAGGCGAGTTTGCCACCAGGGTCTGTCAACTGCTGCTCTGTCAGGACGCCCATCCGCCCTGCGGGTACTGTCGGGCCTGTCAGGAAGCCGCCGAGCGGACTTCGCCCGACATCCTCTGGATCGAGCCCGAAAAAAAGTCGCGGATCATACCGATCGCCACTGTCCGCAATATCGTCATACCCTGGGCTGTCCAGACTTCCTTCACCGGCGGCTGGAAGGTCATCGTGATCTCGTTTGCCGACCGTTTCAACGAAGATTCCGCCAATGCTTTTCTCAAAACGCTTGAGGAGCCGCCCCCCCGCACCCTGGTGTTGTTGCTGACGGATAACATTGACGCCCTGGAGGCGACGATAATCTCGCGCTGTCACCAGATTGAGCTGGGCATGGGTCGCGAGCCACCTGCCGAGCCCTGGCGCAGCGAGGTCGGAGAAATTCTGGCGGCTCACCGCAGTCAGTCCGAGGCCGGTGTCTTTGCCACTGTCAGCCAGTTTGACCTTTTGTTCGGAAAGATGGAGGCTCTGGCAAAGAAAATGGTTGGAGCCGAAGTTGGCGATTCGGAAGAAGAGAAGGTGATTGAATCAAGTGAAGTCATGGAAGCCAGGGTACGTGCCAAGCTGCTTGAGCTGCGCATGGCTGCCTTGGTTGCCATCGAAGACTGGTACCGTGATCTGTGTGTCCTGACGGTCGGGGCTCACGATATGCCGCTCCATTTCGAGGAATACCGTACAGAGCTTGTACGGCGTGCCGAGCGGGTGACGCCGCGTCAGGCGCTCAGTTTTGTCGAGTTCGCATCCGAGATCTCGCAACAGCTCAACGACCACAACATGCCCACATCGGCTGTGCTGCCCTACTGGTTCGGCCGCCTCGGCTGATCGCTGCTCAGTGTCAGAGTGTCCCGTCCTGCTATAGGTTGACACCTGGCATGTCCCGAGAGCAGTTTCAGTATCCGTTCCTGGACAGACAGGAATGTCTGTCATACAGATTTGGACATAGTGGAGCAAAACATTCCGCAGTTTTGGGAGCTACTCGGGGAGTGCGTCGTCGCAGAATGCCGTGACCATTTCGGCGGCCGTTTCGGCCCGGATCACCTGATCGCGCACCCGCTGGCTGCCCAACTGGCGGCTGACATCGGCCAGAAAGCGGATGTGTGAGCCGACCTCGGTCGG
>CAZMGQ010000080.1:0-8007 GCA_964565855.1 uncultured Lentisphaerales bacterium
CACCGGCCAGATCCTTGCGGCAGAACCAGGTGCCGAATTTCGGCGAACCGGCGCGGCGCATCCAGGCGGCTTTGGCGTGGAAAATATCGCCGAACTCACCACGTTCGGCCAGGGCTTTGATAACCTGGTGACCGTGGTTGAAGCGCTGATTCATACCGAGGGTGAAAACTTTCTTGGCCTTTTTGGCGGCCTTGACGACACTCGAAGCCTCGGCATAGTTGAGGGCAAAAGGCTTGTCCAGTATCACGTGTTTGCCTGCCTCGAGCGCAGCGATCGAAACAGGTGCGTGGAGGCTGTTGGGGAGGGCGATCGCAACGGCATCAATCTTGTCGTCGTTGATCATCTGCTCCCATTTGCGGTAAGTCTTTTCGAGGTCGTAGGCCTCTTTGATCTCTGCCGCACGTTCTTTGCTGAGGTCGGCCACGGCCACGACTTTGGCTTCCTTGTGGCTGTTGATACCCTGACAGTGGTTGTGTGCAATCGCACCGGCTCCGATAACTCCTACTCGGATCATGACTATGCTCCTGAATGTTTATCAGCCGCCACCGGGCGGCCGGTTTTTCTATGGCGCTCAAGTATAGCGTTTGCCTGCACTTTGCAACAGTACTAAATATGTACCCGGAAAACTCAAGCTTGCGTCAATAAAAACCGCCACTGCACCAAGGCCTGTCGCGCCGTAGCCTCGGCGAAGGAGGAACCACCAAGCTGGGGTGAGTGGAACTACGGAGGCACTGTATGACAGACATTCGTGTCTGTCCAGAGACCGCCAAACCTGCGCCCATAAAACCGCCAAGGCGCCAAGACCGCCAAGCTGGGGTGAGTGGAACTACGGAGGCACTGTATGACAGACATTCGTGTCTGTCCAGAGACCGCCAAACCTGCGTCCATAAAAACCGCCAAGGCGCCAAGACCGACAAGCTGGAGTGAGTGGAACTGTGAAAATGCGGATGGGGAAATGTATGTCATAAAGGCCAAGCTCCAGCGGACAGACAGGAATGTCTATCCTACATTGGCGGCCCAGCCTCGCCTTGCCCTTCAGCCCCTCCCGAGTCGTTATCGTAATCGGTTTCGCTATCGAATCGTCTGGTTTTGAGATTTTCGATAACGATAACGATAGCGATAGCGACAACCCGCCGAAACTGGAATTGCCGGTTTGGAATTGCTGGACGCGCTCTAATGGAGTAGATTGGTAGTGCTCTTTGTGAAAGCTTGGACAAGATGGCAAACTTTGATTACAACGACCTCTCCCGCGAAGAATTGGTGGCAATCCTGCAGCGGCGCGAGGCCGAGGCACGGCAGCAGCGGCGTTTCGGCCTGGTCTGGGAGCGCAACGAGATCGAGCATGATCGGGCGCTGAACAGCGATTTTGTCGCGCTGGATGAAATCCCAGACATCTCATGCGGCGCAGCTCCCCAGCCGAACCTGATTATCGAAGGCGACAATTTCGATGCACTGCGCTTTCTGCGCATGACACATGCCGGACGAGTCAACTGCATCTATATCGACCCGCCCTACAACACCGGCAACCGCGACTTTGTCTATAACGACCGCTTTCTCGATAAAGAGGATGCCTTCCGCCACTCGAAATGGCTGGAGTTCATGTATCGGCGGCTGATGCTGGCGCGTGACCTGCTGGCCGACGACGGCGCAATTTTTATCTCGATCGACGACAACGAGGTCTTCGCCCTCGGCATGTTGATGAACCAGATTTTCGGCGAAAACAATTTTGTCGCCAACATCGTCTGGCAGAAACGTTATTCCGGAGCGGCCGACCACAAAACAATCGCTCCGGTACATGATTACATCCTCGTCTATCGGGCATCGGAGACCTGGCAACGACGATTACTACCCCGAGGAAAAGAAAAAGACCGCCAATATCGCTACGAAGACGAGCAGGGTGTTTTTCGACCGGATAATTACACTTGCAACAAGAGTGCTGAGGAACGGCCGAATCTTTATTACCCCATCGTCAACCCCAACACAGGCGAGGAAATTTGGCCCAATCGCACCAGAGTTTGGGCGTATGACCAAAAGACACACGAGAAAAATGTTGAGGCAAGGCTTCTTTACTGGGGAAAAAATGGCAAGGGCAAAGTGCCGGCCTTCAAGCGTTATCGGCACATGTTGCGCCACGGCGACGGAGTGGTGCCGACTACTTGGTGGACGCATCAGGAAGCGGGTCATAACGATGCTGCCAAAAAAGAACTGCTGGCACTGTTACCTGAAGATGGACGTGCTTTTTCCACTCCCAAGCCGGTGCGGCTGATTGAGCGGATTTTGCAGGTGGCGACGGGGCCGGATGACTTCGTACTGGATTTTTTTGCCGGTTCGGGGACGACGGGTCATGCTGTGTTGAAGCTCAATGCGGCGGATGGCGGGCGGCGGCGTTTCATCCTCGTCTCCAACACCGAGGCGACAGCGGATGAGCCGGAGAAGAACCTCTGTCGCGACATCTGTGCCCGGCGGATGCGGCGTGTGATCGAGGGGTTTGGCGGAGAGGCGGGGCTGGGGGGCGGCTTTGCCTATCTGCGGGCGCGGCGGGTGTCGCTGGCGGAGCTGGGTGGTCTGTTGCCGCAGCAGGTCTGGCTGGCGCTGACGCTGCTGCATCTGGGTGAGTTGCCGCCGACGGTGACGCAGGCGGCGGGTTGGTTTGCGGCAGCTTCGGCCGGGGCGGGTGTCGCCTATCTGCCAAAGATCAACCGCCAAGCGGCCGGGGAGTTGCACCGGTATCTGACAGAGGCGAAGGTGCCGACGGCGGTCTATGCGCACCAGCCCTCGGTACTGCAGCAGCAACTGGGGCTGCCGAAGGTGAAGATCTTGCCGATTCCGGCGACGATTGCGCAGCGGTTTGGTCTGGAGGTGTTGTCATGATTATTCTTAAGCCGTATCAGGAAGATGCTGTCCGACGGATCTACGAGCGTTTTCTGGAGGCGCGTGATTTTTACCGGCTCGATATTTCGGCGGCCGACCGGGAGACAGCCCGTGAGGTGAGCCGTGTGATGCTGGAGGCACCGACCGGAGCCGGCAAGACCCTGATGGCCGGAGCCGTGGCTGAACGTTTTGCGGCCAGCGAAGCGGTCGTCTGGTTCTGGTTTGCGCCCTTCAAGGGGCTGATCGAACAGAGTGCGCGTTTTCTGCGGACGCAGTTCAGGGACTTGCGGGTGCGGGACCTGCGGCAAGATCGCGACCCCGGCCAGACGCGCAGCGGCGACCTGTTTGTCACCACCTGGGCCTCGGTGGCCGTCTCCAACGCCGAGGGGCGCAAAGTGCGGCAGCAGCACGAGAGTCTGCCGGGGCTGGATGAGTTTGTGCCGCTGCTGCGGCAGGCGGGCCTGCGGATCGGGGTGATTGTGGACGAGGCGCATCACAGCTTCCGCAGGGATACGCAGGCGATGCAGTTGTTCCGCGAGGTGCTGGCACCCGACTATACGCTGCTGACGACTGCGACGCCCGACGAGCGCGAGATGGTGCAATTTGCGGCGGGACTGGGCATCGGCAAGGCGGGGCGCGTGGTGCTGACGCGCGAGCAGGCGGTGGAGATGGGGCTGATCAAGCGTGGTCTCAAGGCTGTGGCTTATCTGGCTGAGACATCTGTCGAGCGGATTGTGGATTACGAAAAGACGGCTCTGGCGGATGGATGGCAGATGCACTGTGCGATCCGGGCCGAGTTGCAGCGTCTCGGAGTGAAGCTGACGCCGCTGATGCTGGTACAGATCCAGACTGGCGGGAAGAAAGACGACGAGCAGCGGGTAAAGCGCAAACTGCTCGAAATAGGAGTGCCGGAGGAGGCCATTGCGATCCACACGGCACGGGAGCCCGATCCGGATGTGCTGGCGGTGGCGCATGACGAGAGCAAGGAAGTCCTGATTTTCAAGATGAAGGTGGCACTCGGCTTTGATGCGCCGCGGGCCTTTGTGCTGGTTTCGAGCCGGGCCTCGCGCAAGGTTGACTTCGGGCTGCAAGTCTGCGGCCGTATTTTGCGCGTGCAGCGGCGTTTGCAGGAACGCAGCGATCTGCCGCCGCTGATGGATTATGGCTACGTCTTTCTGGCCGATGCCGGGAGTCAGGAAGGGCTGGTCGAGGCGGCCAGAAAGGTGGACAGCATTCGCACGGGGCTGGATGCGGCGGGCAGTCCGGCGGTTGTCGCGGTCAGGATCGGCGAGCGTTACACCATCCAGCAAGTCGGGCTGGCCGGGCCTTCGCTGCTGCATGGTCTGGAGCAGGAAGAGCCCAGCGGGGATAATGTTGCGCGGTGGCTGACGGGTCGGCAGGGAGGCGCTGGGCATGTTCCGCAGAAGCCGGTTGAGGGTGAAGGGGTGCTGCCCGGATTAGAAGGCTGGGCGTCTGTAGCGACAGCACCCGGGGGAGCAGGTAGAAGCGGACGGCCGGGCGTCCAGATGGCGACGGAAGAATACCGCTACAGACTGCGCCCGGAGGTGCCGCGCTTTTTAAAGACCCACATCCTGCCGGCGGACTACAACGGCCTGGCAGAAGAGGTCGTCGAGTCTTTCGACTTTACGGACACCATGCTGCTGGATGGGCAGCGGCGGCTGGTGGATGTGTTGCGGAGAGAGACGGAGTTGTTTTCGGAAGAGACGGAGCGCAGCCGCTTCAGGGCTATTATTTCGCCGCGTGAGATCGAACGGAAGGCTCTGGGGTATCTTTTCGCTCTCGATGGTCCCAACCCGACAGTGATCCGCAGGGGTTTGCTGCAAAAACTAGCGGAGGCCTATCACAAGCGGGGCGTGGAGACGGATGGCAGGGAGGATGGCATTCAGCAGGCACTCAACCAGATTCTGACATTTTATCCGCAGGCATTGCGTCAGGCCATGAAGCAGTGCCTGATTCGGTACTCCCCCGTCGAAGACACCTTTGATCCCCTGCCGGAAGAGTTGGTGGCGGTTGAGCCTCTGCAAACTTCGCATTACAACGCCTATGGCGTGATGCTGCCGGGGCTCAATTCATGGGAGAGGGCTTTTGTGGAGTGGCTCGACAGGGATCTGGGTAACACCGTGCGCTGGTGGCACCGCAACCTGCCCTTCAGACGTGATGCCGTGTGCCTGCCATTGCCGAGTGGGCGTGGTTATTACCCTGATTTTGTCGTGGCATTGGCGGGACGGAGCCGTGGCGGAGGCATACTGCTGGTCGATACCAAGGAGCGCATCTACGATCCGCTGGCCGAAGAAAAGGTCGAAGCCGAGCACAAGTTCTATGGTCGGCCCCTGATGTTGACCCTTTCCGGGCAGGGCGACTTTGTCTCCGTCCGCTACAATGCGCAGACACGGCGCAACGAAACCGATCGCCTGGCAGCACTCGACTGGATGGTGTTGTATGAATAACGATTTCGACACACTATTTGCCAGAGTCAAAAAGACCCAAGCCTAAGTTCTCATCAGTTTTGGGCTATTGCGCTATGCATATATATTCGATATGATAGTCGTATGAACTGGGGGCGTTATTATACGGCGGCTCTTGTATTTGCACTGGCTTTGATGGCAGTTGGCAATGCATTACAGTTTGATGCCGGATATTCAGCTACAACCTTACGCAATCCCGGCATTTCCAGCGACACATCTTTACTTCGGTGATCATAATTCGTTAGTCCATTGCTACAAGTCTCACCAGCGGCCATGGTTCTGGCGGCGGCTGTGCCGGCAGCCCTCCTGCTGGCTCTCTTTCGCCGGACCCTGGTTGCGCTGTGGCAGGCTCTGCTGGTACAACGGTTGCGGCAAAGCCACTGGTCGCTACGTGTAGCGGCCCTGCTGGTGCTGGCTCTGGTTACAGCTTATGGCGGCGGCAAGGGCGGCAGCACCAACGGACAGAACAACGCTTCCGGTGGATCCGCTAAACCCGGCGGGACACCAATTGATAGTGGCACCATCATCTCACGAACTGATACAACCCAACTGCTCGAAACCATGACAGCCAACATCCAGCAAGGCAGACCAGCCACTCAAGGCCTCCAGATCCGGGAGGCTGATGGCTCGGTTGCTCCGGTGCCCCTCTTTCAGGCACTGGTGCCGGACTGGTATCACTATTCGGCACAGGACAGTGATCAGGATGGCATTCCCGATCTCTGGGAAATCTGGACCCATGGCGATCCCTTGGTCCACGACAACGGACTCGACCGTGACGGTGACGGCATTACCGATCTCTACGAGTTCTGGCATCAGACCGATCCTCGCACGGCCGATACCGATGGCGACGGCCTGAGCGACTATGAGGAAATTGAGCTTTATAACACCAACCCCCTGGTCAAACAGGACTTCACGGTCGAAGAGCCGGACGAAAACGAAGATGGGATACCTGACTATTGGGAGGACAGTCCCTACAGATGGTTCGAGGACGCTAACAATGACGGCTTTGACGACTCGTACCAACTGCCTGAGGGAATGACCGAGGCCGGTACACTCTGTCTGAGCATTACCAGCACCCGCAGTGTCGCCCTCGTTCTGACGGATGACGGTTATGCCGCTGCCTTCCTCCTGCCACCAAGCACCGACAGGGTTGTCCGGCTCTCTGTCCCGCATGAACTGGAAAGCCTCAACCTGCGACTCGAGCCACCGCAGATCGTCTCCGGTAGCAACAGCTTCTGGAAAGCACGGATGTTGGTCAACTGGGATGACGCCTACAACCCTGGGGCAGATCATGGTCGCCTGCCACTGGGCGACGGTTCGGTGCTCGACATCGAAATCATTAGAGAATCGACCATCACCTGCCTGACACCTCCGGTACGTGGAATGATGCCGCTCTCGAAGGGTCAGTCCAACGTTCCCGAAGCATCAATTTCCAATAAAAGCATTTCACTTTCCAGCTCGGGCTATTGCTGTGCCAAACATGGGGGAGGTATCGTCGTCACGGCATTTCCAACCAACGTCTCACCACCGTTTGTATGGGCAAGCACCCATACGGGAACCTGGGTGTACTGGCCCGAGGCAGGCACTAACTTAACATTCGAGGCTAAAAAATCTGGCACCTACAGAATCAGATGTCAGGAGAAGGTGGAAAAAGTTTCCGATACACATGGGGTCTGGGCAGAAATAGAGGTTTCGGTCGGTTGTTGTGCTGACCCCACGACCAACATTATCGGCGCAGCCTGGGACAGCAGTCACAACCCGACCAACGCCCTTGATCATCTGCCCTACGTTCATACCAACATCAACTCCACATCACACTGTGCCATGACCAACTTTGTCTTTTGCATCGGTTTCAATCACGACAAGGTCAATACCCGCAACCTGCCTCAAATCACTACAAACGACCCACAAAGCGACGAAACCGACCACTGTCTAGGACTCGAATGGAAAGAAAATGGAACGGTGGACCTGTTTTCGCTCCTGGCTGACTGTTCGCTCCCTTGTACTAACCAACTCTATTTCACTGCCAATGGAGCTGAGGTGTCGGACAACAAGTTGCGGCATAGCACTAAGCCTCCTGATGATATGCTTCCTTCTATTTATGGGGTTAATGTTTTACCCAAGGGAAGTACCAACGTGCTGGATCGACTTTGGCTGGTTGTGAACCCTCCCCAGACATATACAAATTTTGCTGCCTGGAAAACAGCCAACAACAATCTGAACTGGACCAATGGACTGCCTAGCCCTTATGCAAGCATTGAAATTACAAATGATGTGCCACGAGATCCTGAACCAGGTGCACCCAACCTTTGGGCCGCTCCAACCCGAATTGATCCACTATCATATATGCACCATGATGCTGTATATGAAATGCGTACTGCTAACAGGGGCAGACATGGACACCAGGCAACCTATGATGCACAGGGTATCCTGATTACAAATACGATTGCTGCGGGTACTGCCGATTTTGAACGACCTATATTGTTCTGGGGGATCCCCAATGGGACTAATCACCGGGATGCCGATGTTTACCCATTCATCCACGCTTTACAGTTGGATGGTAATCCTGTGAATCCAACGAATGTAGAGATACCCACACACTTGAATCGCCCCTGTCTTTATCAGGGAACGAATACTAATGACTACATCA
>CAZMGQ010000081.1:0-8005 GCA_964565855.1 uncultured Lentisphaerales bacterium
CGTCACCACGACCAAACAATTCCATTCTGCCTAAAACAGATGAAACAGCCCTAGCCGTCTGCCCCGCCAGTTCCCAGGAGCCGAGGTGGCCGGTAACCATGATGGCCGGGTCTTCGGCGGCAATGGCGGCCCCGACAGTTTCGTCGACCGAGATGAATTCGAGCACCCTCGAGCGGGTATCGCGCGCAAACCAGAAGAAGTCGATCAGGACCTGGGCTGCGTTGCAATAGATGTCTTCGATCAGGGCTTTGCGTGCAGCCGGATCTTCGGCTTTGCCCAGTACGAGATCAAGATTGGTCTCTACAATGCGGAGGGTGCGACCGCCGAAGCCCATCAGGCGACGTCCGCCCCAGCGGGCGAGGGCCATGGTACGCGGCCGGGAGAGGCGCGGGATGGTATGCCAGGCCAGTTGAACCAGCAACCATTCGGGGACAGCCCGGAGGTTGCGTTTCAGTTTTTTACCAAATTGCATCAGCTACCCATCACGGCTGTTGGAATCTCCCACCGCTACTCCTCCGCCTCCCCGCAGGCGATCTGTGCTTCCCGGGGTGCAAACTGCAGATCGTGCAGCTCGCGGTAGAGCCCCTGTGCCGCATGAAGTTCTTCGTGGGTGCCATATTCCAGCACGCCACCATCGCCCAGCACCGCGATCCGGTCGCACTTGGCAATCGTTGAAAGCCGGTGCGCGATCACGATCACGGTATATCGGCCCATCAAACGGTCGATATCCGCCTGCACCATTCTCTCCGACTGGGTATCGAGTGCACTGGTGGCCTCGTCCAGAATCAGGATCGGGGGCTGGCGCAGGATGGCGCGGGCAATCGCCAGACGCTGACGTTGACCGCCGGAAAGGCCGGCTCCCCGCTCGCCCAGAATCGTATCGTATCCCTGCGGCAGTTCCGTGATAAAGTCGTGCGCATTGGCCCGACGGGCGGCATCTTCGATCTGTTCCGCTGTCGAATCGGGCGCACCATAGGCGATGTTGGCTGCCACGGTATCGGCAAAGAGGAAGGTCTCCTGCATGACGAGCCCCATGTGCGAGCGCAGGGACTCGACCGTGCAATCGCGGATATCGGTATCGTTGAAACGGATGCTGCCGCCCGTGACATCGAAAAAGCGCAGCAGGAGGCTGATCAGGGTTGTCTTGCCACAGCCGGAGGGACCGACGACTGCGAGACTCTGGCCGGCCGGAATACGCAGGTTGAGGCTGGTGAAAACCGGCCGCTCGCCGTCTTCCTGATATGAGAAAGCCACGTTGTCGAAAACAAGCTCGCGCAGATCTTCGTCAAGTTCGCTGGCGTCGGGACGGTTTTTGACAGTCACCGGAGTATCGAGAATCTCGAAGACCCGGTCGGCCGCAGCCGCGCTCTGCTGGATTTCCATCGAGATGCGTCCGAGCTTTTTGAGCGGCTCGTAGAGAGCCCAGATTGCACAGGCGAAGATCACACAATCCTCGATCGGTTTATGTGCGATGAGAGCATAGACCAGCACCCCGATTCCCCCCATGCCTCCCAGAATATGGGTGATGGGGTCGTTGAAAGCCTTGGCCTTGGTGGCACTCATGATGCGCTGGAAAAAGCCATAGCACTGTTTGGAAAAACGGCGTTCCTCGCGGGCTTCCTGACCGAAGGCCTTGACAACGACCACGCCCGATAATGCCTCCTGCATGACGGAGGTAAGGTCGGCGAGGCGCTTCTGGCCCTCGCGACTGACGCGGCGGACTTTGCGTCCGATAATCTGGATCGGAATCACGACAATCGGCACCAGGAAGACCGAAAACAGTGCCAGCCGCCACTCGGTATAGATGATATAGGTCAGAACCATGATCAGCATCACCGGCTGGCGAACCAGATCAGTGATGGTGCTGGCGACGGTCTGCTGGAGCAACTGAGTATCGGCAATCGTGCGCGAGATCATGTCGCCCGTGCGTGAAACATTGTAAAACGCGACCGGCAGACGCTGGAGGTGGGCGAAGAAGCGGATGCGCAGGTCCATTACCACCCGTTGGCCGACCCATTGCAGAAAAAAGATGCTGCCGAAGACTGCCGCCGAGTTAAGGATAATGATCAGGAGCATCACACCGCTCAGAATCAGCATCTCTTCGATACCGATATTGTTCAGCCTCTCCCTGGCACCGCTCGGCAGATAGCGGCGGAAAAGCTGACGATCGAGCGGTTCATCAGCAGGGGCTTCTTCCGCCACGCTCGCTGGATTCATGCCGCCAGATGCCGCATCAACCGGATCGACATCTGTCACGGGGATCTGTGTGACGATATCGACCGTCCCAGCCGCGGCTGCCACCCCATCTGTGTCGGGCTCCACCATTTTGACGATGGGAGTCGGATAGTCTTCCGTATGGCCATGTTCCAGCAGAAAATCCAGCAGTTGCTGGGCTGTCAGAAACATGGCGATAATGGAGCCTCCCCCGACAATCGAACAGAACATCCCGCCCAGCAAGCGCAGCCAGTAAGGCCGGGCCAGGCCAATAATACGCAGGAAGGTACGTGCTTCATCCCGTGAGAGGCGGGGGCGTTTATTTCTGTCGGGTTCAGACATTGTACAAGATTCCTGCTAAAAGGATGGGCTGGCGGCCGGTGGCTGCCGTTGTGCTCGGGTTCGGCGGCAGAATCAACGCTGCCTTGCGCGGCGCATCTGTCTGGTTTCCCTGGCGGGTGGAATTACTTCCACACCGTCAGTCGGACCATCTTTCCGGCGGTTTTTATGCCGTACCCAGAGGAGTCCGCAGATCGCCAGCACCTGACTGGTGGTCCAGTAGAGGGCCAGTCCCGAGGGGAAGTTGTAGAACATGACGAGCATCATGATCGGCATCATGACCATCATCATGCGCTGCTGCGAAGCGTCGCCGGCCTGGGGCGTGAGGTACGACTGGAGTGCCATGGTGCCGGCCATTGCGATCGGCAGGATATTGAGGCTGAAGCCGAGAGTGTCGCGGAAAAGCCCCTCGGGGCTGCTGAGGTCGGCCACCCAGAGGAAGGCCTGGAAGCGCAGTTCGACCGAGCTGCGCAGCACGGTGAAGAGTGCCACAAAAATCGGCAACTGGATCAGCATCGGCAGACAACTGGAGAGGGGGTTGACCTTGTACTCGCTGTAGAGGCGCATCGTTTCGCGCTGCTGTTTCTGGGGGTCATCCTTGTAGAGCTCCTGCACTTCCTTGAGCTTGGGCTGCATGGCCTGCATCCGCCGCATCCCGTCGGCACTGCGCTTGGTAATCGGCAGCAGGATCAGACGTACCAGACAGGTCAGCAGAATAATCGCGACACCGTAATTGGGAACCAGGCTATAGAGGAAGTTGAGTATATCGAGCAGCCAGCCGCAGAAAATACGCCAGGTGCCGAAGCGCATCAGCCGCACCTGATCACCGCCGAGGGCCCGCAAGGCGGACATCTGTCGTGGTCCGGCATAATAGCCATAGGTACGTTCGTGAGAAGCACCGGGCTCCAGCGTGAAAGCCGCCTCGCCCAGAGCTGCATCGATCTCCGAAAGGCGCAGGGCTTCGCCGTCGAGCCGCCGGGCACGGACACGCATTCTGGCGGCGGTCTGGCCGGGAGTCAGGATCTGGACAAAAAACCTGGTCCGGACTGCGCCCCAATCCGGAGCCCCACCGTAAGGCAGGGTAATTTCCTGCGGTGCACCCAGCGGTACACGTGCGGCACTGCAGCCGCCGCCCGAAGCTCCGAACAGGCGCGACAGGCCTTTGGCCTTGGAAAATTCAGGAAAGACCACCTTGCGGCCTTCATCCACCCTGGCATCGGCCGCCAACGAAGAGTCATCGGCATCCAACGCCGCCTGCATGGGGCCAAGCTGCATCAGGGTGGGCCCGACTTCGATCACGTTGTCCGATCTGTTGTGAAAAATATCTGCCACGGCCAGCCGGTAGCCGTTGGTAAAGGAGAGGCGTCGTTCGAGCTGCAGTCCATCGGCGCGCTCAGCCTTGAGCACAGCACTGCCCCGGTCTGCGGCAACTTCGAGGGCATAGTCGGCCTGTCGGCCGAATCCGGGCAGATCTTCCAGCGTCAGGGCTGGCAGATGCGAAAAGTCCAGCTCGACAGATTCGTCTGCGGGCGATTCGAGTGTGCGCCGGTAGTCGAGCAACCGGGCGGATTTGATGCCGCCACCCTTGGAGGTCAGCTCCAGTTGGCAATGTTCGTTAGCCAGAACCTGCGTCACCTCCGGCAAACCGGAGGGGGCTTCCTCCTCGGGCTTGGCCGTTTCGTCTGAGGGAGTCGTCAGAACCGGTTCAGCTTTGTCACTGAGGGGAGGTGACGTTGCTGCAACTACCTCATTGGTCGCCAGCGAACGCTGGTACTCAATGTTCTTCTTTTGCAGTTCGCGTTGATACAACATGCTGCCGACCAAGGCGGCGAACAACAGGGCGACAATCAGCTTTTCTTGCTTGTTCATCGATTTTTTCCAACATCTTCCCACACGAGTGGAACCGGGTCATAGCCACAGGGGCCCCAGGGACGGCAGCGCAGCAGACGGCGCAGGATCAGACGGCTGCCCCGCCAGGCCCCATGCTGCTCCAGGGCCGCCAGACCATAGTCGGAGCAGCTTGGCTCGAAGCGACAGGCGGCTCCGAGGTGCGGCGAAAGCGCAATTTTATAAGCCTGGATCAGCAGTTTGAGCAGGTACTTCACTCTGATTCTCCAGTGCTCAGAACTCCGGCAGCCCGCCAGGCAGCCACCAGATCCCTGGCGACATCCTGACATTTTACATGCAAAATCTGTCTTCTGGCCAGTAACACGACATCGACTCCCGGCTTCAGCAGGTAGCGGTTGAGTCGAAACGCCTCACGCAACAGCCGCTTGGCACGGTTGCGTTCGACTGCCAGACGGAAGGTTTTTTTGGCGGCCACCACCCCCAGACGGCCCGACGCATCGGACCCCCGTCGCAACCACAGGACAAGGGTCCGTCTGGGCCAGCGTTTACCGCTGTTGAAAGCCTCCCGGAAAAGTAACGGCGACAGAAGTCTCTGCCGCCGCGATAGTCCTGCCTTTGCACTTCTGGACATACTTGCTCCCCGTCTCCCGTCCATTCGGACAGTCGGAGCATCACGGGGTCAGGCTTCAGACCTGTGTCAGTCTCATGCGACCTTTGCGACGCCGACGCTGCAATACTTTACGACCGCCGACAGTCGCCATACGGGCGCGGAAACCAATCTTGCGCGCACGCTTGATCCGCGACGGATTATACAACTGTTTCATGACTTGTTCCTTTTTTAAAAATCTCTGCCAAGTGAGCAAACAAGCTTACGGGAAAGCTGACTGGAGTGTCAACGACAGATTTTTCACCAAAAAACTGCAATTTTGCTCTCCGATGCGCAATTTTCTGCAATTACGGCTCGGCACCGCCTCGCCCTCCATGAAATGCTTCAGCAATTCTAATTATGAACTGCTCTATAATTCGAACTGCTGCTGCTCATGGACAGACAGGAATGTCTGTCCTACAGTTCTCTACAAGCACTCGCTGGAAAAATGTAGGATAGGCATTCTTGCCTGTCCCAGGCTTAGTCCCAGATCTGTTTCTGCAGCAAACCTGATTTTGGTCCGACCCCGACGGTATGAACTGCTCCATAATTCGAATTGCTGGAAATGTTCACCCGTCGGTTGATATTAAAAATGGGAGGCGAATGTTCTGTGAGCCGAGTGCGCAGAGGAAGCTGCATGTTTCAGAGAGACAAGGCAGCAACCTCCGCAGTTTCGGGTAAAGCCGATCTTACCGCAGTATAATCACCGTTTCCGGTGGTGGAGGCAGCGGCTTCACAGACATGGCAAAGATGACTAAATCGGAAGGTGCATACTTCTTGGGCTCCAAGTCAAACTTGATTGACTGAAGGACACGCTTCCGGTCAAGCTCCATCCCCTCTTTGAGTTGAAAAATTCTGGCCGGTGAGCTGGGTGTGCTGATCGGGTTGTAGTTGCCGGCGTTGGTGAATACGCGGTCAACAGTAAATGCAACCTCTATATTCGCATGGCTGGGATACTCTTCGGGATCGTCGTACGGATCCGAAGCCGGAGTTTGAGGGCGCCCCTGCCAAATGACCACCGGTTCATCCGGGGCGTCGGCATAGACGGCCGAAATCTTGGCTGGCGCAAAAGGCGGGTTAATCCTTCCGGCAAACAGCATATTCAGTTCGACATAATGGTCCTGCTGTTCAACTGCCAAAATGAGTTCGGCATGTGCGTATTCGGGATCTGTGTCAGCATGGGCTTTCCGTACATAAATAATGTTGGGTTTGAGAGGAAGCAGGCCGCGCGGGTTGGTCGGAGCTGAATATTCGGGGTTACCCCAGCCGCCTTCCGGCTCGGCGTCGAGATCCGTGACCAACTGGTAGGTCCAGTCACCGGCGACAATTACTCCATCGTCCGGCAATCCGACATAATTTTCGGAGACCTGATGCTGCCAGGTATAGACACTGTTGCCGTAATTCCACATGCCATACGCATGTTCACCGAAGACATGTTTTACCATGCGCGAAGAGAGCACCGTTGGGTCAGTCCAATCGCCCGGCGGATCGTAGGAATGTGCCTCGACATGTTCAGCCGTGCTGATGTAACCGTCGAAATTGAGAGCACTCGAAATATCGAGTTGAATTGTCTCCGGTGGTTTGGCGATGGCAACGGAACAAACACCAAGTAGTGCCAGCAGTACCGGCACGCAGTTTCTATGCATCATGATGGACCTCTTTCTTGTGTCTCGTAACACGCTGTTGTGACAACTCAGACGGACAGTCCTGAGTTAAACTGAAAAAAGATTGTCAGCGGATGATAATTACCAATTCTCCCGGGGGTGGCAGCGGTCTGGCGGAAGCAGCCATGACGACAAACAAGCTCGAGGCATAACGTCTGGGCGCAAAGTCAAACTGCAAACCGGTCAGCACACGTTTGCTGTCCAGCATAATTCCGTCTTTATGGTGGAAAACGCGGGCATTCTCAGTTCTGATGGTATTATACGGCGGAGAGCCGGCATTGTAAAAAACACGCTCGACCACATGAGCCACCTCGAGTTCATCATACTCGGGAAAGACCTCCACATCGAGCTCCCGGTCCGGTCTGGGGACATAGCCTTCCCAGATCAGTGAAGGATTTTCGGGATCATCGGCATAGATGGCCGAAACCTGGACTGGCCAACCGGCGGTCATACTGCCGAACATCAGAAAGTTGATCGAGTCATACATGTCCTGCTCCTCTGCCACCAGCATCCAGGTGGCATGAGCTGTTTCGGGATCAGTTTCCTGATAGCCCCTCTGGACATGTATGACATTGCGTGCCAGGGGAAAAAGCCCCCGGGGGGAATTGGGTGCCGGATATTCGGGGTTACCCCAGCCGCCCTCAGGTTCGGCATCGAGCGTCGTGATAAGCTGGTAATTCCAGTCGCCGACTGTGAGTTTCCCGTCATCCGGCAGGCCGACATAATTGTTGCCAGCCTGATGCTGCCAGGTATAGATACGGTTGCCATAGTTCCAGGCGGAGAAATCATGTTCACCGAAAACCACCTTGACCATGCGTGACGAGAGTAGCGCCGGCTCAGTCCAGTCTCCCGGCGGGTTGTAGGAGCGAGCCTCGTCATTTTCGGCCGTACTGATATAGCCATCGAAGTTGGCGCCGCTCGTGAGGTCCAGCGGGATCGGGTCGGCCTGGCGGGTATCGCGTGCCCTGATCTTGTAGAGGTGCGTGGCGTGGGGTCCGAAGCTGTCCTGCAGGATGCCGTTCTCAACTTTGACGACCCGATTCTCGTCTAGCACTTCGGCTTCGCCATCCAGCATGCCTTCAATCGTGAAGGTACCTTCGGTAGCCTGCTGATACATCGAGGTGGCGAACAGATAGCGTGTTGACCCCCTCCGTTTGAGCATCGTATGGATCGGCACGAGCGGGTTCGAGGACTCGACTTCGACCTCGTCAACTATAGTCGGACTGTTGATGATCGAGGCCAGCGAGTGAATCCGTTCGTTGATTGCCGTCACGGCCGCCAGCATTTCCGGATC
>CAZMGQ010000082.1:0-7975 GCA_964565855.1 uncultured Lentisphaerales bacterium
CTTCGACACCTGCGACGGGGAAGGCGTTGTAAATCGAGGCACGGATGCCGCCGACCGAACGATGTCCCTTGAGGTTTTTGAGATCCGCCGCACCAGCTTCAGAAACAAAGGCAGCTTCGAGCTCTTCGGAGGGCAGACGGAAGGTGATGTTCATATCGGAGCGAAACTCCGGCAGTGCCGTGCCACGGTAGAAACCGCCGCTCTGGTCGATCGCTTCATATATCAGGGCCGCTTTGGCGCGGTTTTGCGCAAAGAGTTTGTCGGCACCCTGTTCCTTGATCCAGCGTGTGATCAGATTCAGCATGTAGATGCTGAAGCAGGGCGGGGTATTGTATAGCGAGTCGCTCTTGATATGGGTACTGTATCTGAGCATTACCGGCACGGAATCCGGTACCCGCTCGGCGAGATCTTTGCGGATGATGACGATGGTGACGCCCGAGGGGCCGAGATTTTTCTGGGCACCGGCATAGATCAGGCCGAAGTCGCTCACTTCGACCGGCCGCGAGAGGATGTCGGACGACATGTCGGCCACCAGCGACGCTCCGGTGCGGGGAATCTCCTTCCCCGGGGCCCCCGAGATGGTTTCGTTGGAAGTGATGTGGACGTAGGCCGGATTGTCGCTGAGTTGCAGCTCGGCGATCCGCGGCACACGTGTGGGAATATCGGTGCCACAGTCGGCGGCGACGTGGACCTGCCCGATGCGGCGGGCATCCTCGATCGCTTTTTCACCCCAGGCCCCCGAGTTTGTATAGTCAGCCACCTCTCCTTGCCGCAGCAGGTTCATCGGCACCATGCCGAACTGCATGCTGGCACCGCCCTGGAGGAAGAGCACGGCATAATCAGCCGGAATGCCCATCAACTCGCGCAGATTGGCTTCGGCCTCGGCTTGAACGGCGGCATATACCTTGCCCCGGTGGCTGGTTTCCATGATCGACATCCCCAGACCGGGGTACTCGACCATTTCACTCTGCGCCTGTTGCAGAACTTCGAGCGGGAGCACGGCGGGGCCGGCACTGAAATTGAAAACACGTGACATGAGAGCCTTTGTGGTTGGAAACACGACAGACGGCGACGCTGCAACCTAGCAGAACAATGCTGCGCCGTCCGTGAAACATCTTTACATCATCGTGGAAAAGGCTGTCTCACGGCAAGAAAAATCTGTAGCCAAGCCCGAAAATCAGACCTGACCACCCACGCCTTTGAACTTTTCCACAAAAGCCGCGATCTGTGGAGGGCTGTACTCCAATCAAATTCCCTACACAGTGCGTAGAGAATTGAACTGCCCTGACATGCGTCTTGCCTAAATTGGCTACACAGTGTGTAGCGAATTGCTGAATCCGGCTCATGTCTAACCTCCTGCGGCATCATTCTGTCCATATTGGTGGTATTGTGCCGTTTCTCGCACCAGCATGGCGCTCAGCTCTTCTTCGGTTGGTAGCAGAGTCTGGTATTTGGAGGCAAACAACTGCCTGTTCTCGCTCAACACCGAGTAATGTACCAGGGTTTCATCCTTGTCGGCACACAGGATAATACCCAGGGTGGGATTGTCGCCCTCGCCGCGTTTGAGGTCATCGAACATACGCACATACATATCCATCTGTCCGATATCCTGATGGGTCAGCTTTTCAGTCTTGAGGTCGATGATCACAAAGCATTTGAGCAGATAGTTGTAAAAGACCAGGTCCAGGTAAAAGTGCGAGGTTTCGGTACTGATACGCATTTGCCGCGCCACAAAGGAGAAGCCCTTGCCCAGCTCCAGCAGAAACTTTTGCAGGTGGCTGATCAGATTCTGCTCCAGCAGGCTTTCCTTGCCGCTTAAATCCTCCGGCAGACCGAGAAACTCCAGCACATAGGGGTCCTTGATAAAGTCAGCAAGGTCAGTTGCAGGCAGCATCTCCTCCAGCGGGTTTTTATGTGCCAGCACACGGCGGTAGTAGCCACTTTTAATATTACGCTCCAATGAGCGAACACTCCAATTCTGGTTGCTTGCTTCTTGCAGGTAGTAGTTGCGTTCATCTTCATTTTCCAGACGCATTATGAGGCGTATATGTGTCCAAGTCAGATTCGCTACGCAGTGAGTAGCGAATTGGGCAAAGTCGGGAAATGTGAGATAGAATTGACGGAAATTTCTAAGGTTTGCGGCCGAAAAGCCTTTGCCAAACTGCTCTCCCAGATAGCGCGACAGCTTTCTGATCAGAGCCTGACCATACTCGGCACGTGCTTCTCCCTGCTGCTCTTCCTCCACAATGCGCTGGCCCAGTTGCCAGTAGGTGCGGATCATGGCTGTGTTGACCATACGCTGGGCCTGACCGCGCCCGGTCTGCAGAATCCGGGCGATGTCGGCAAAGAAACGTTGCTCGGTAGAGGGTGCGCTGTACATGCCTATACCTCCTCAATCTTGAAGCTGTTGTAGCCTTCGTAGTGGTAGCTCGCGTCGATACCCTTCATAAAGAGGGCACGGTCGTGGATCCTGTCGGTGAGGGCCTGTTTGAGCAAGTGTTTGATTTCGAGGTCATTCACCACGCTGCGTTGCATGGCCGAGAGGTAGTTGTCCTTGCCGATACGATTCCAGTCCACCACCCGGCCGATTTCCTGCTTCAGGATCAGGTTGAGCCAGATGCGTGTGGCACGGCCGTTGCCTTCGCGGAAGGGGTGAGCGACATTCATTTCAACATACTTTTCGACAATTTCGTCGAAATTGCTCTGCGGCATGGTATCGATATGCTGCAGCGAGGCTTCGAGATACATCAGCGGGGCGAAGCGGAAGTCGCCTTTGGCGATATTCACATCGCGCAGCTTTCCCGCAAAGTCGTAAACATCTTCGAACAGCCGGGCATGGATGAAAGCCAGCCCTGCAAAGGTGCCGACCTCCACCTGATCGATGGCGCCGGAGTCGAACAGCTCCCGGGCCTTTTGCTTGCTGATTCTCTCTTCAGCCCGTGCCAGCTCCACCTGATCGGTGATGCCCAGCTTGTTCTGCAGAATCATGCTTTAACCTCCCCGCTTTCCACCTCCACACGCAGCGTATTACCGAGTTTGATTTTGAATTTGCCGCAGTTGATTTATGTGCAGAAAATATTACCAAAGTGAGGCGCTGTCGTCCATCTTGTTTGCAAGATTACTGTGGCAGTGTCCAGACTCTGCCACCGCCATAATCTGGTATTTCTTTTGCGAGATTATGATAAATCATGCCCTGATTTGGTTTTTCCATGATCTTGCTTGATCTTTATCCATAATCCGGCATTTGGCTTGCAAGATTACGGTGCCATGCTCAAAAGGGCTGGGTGCCGGGTCTGTAATCTGGCGTTTGGTTTGCAAGATTACAGTGGCAGTGTCCAGACTCTGCCACATCCGTGGCTGGTATGCCGAGCTCGCAAAAATAGTTTGCCTTTGGCGACAAAAAGAACTAACGTTCTGGCTTGAAAGGGAGCTGAAAAAGTGAGTAGAGTAAAAATAAAACTGCGCTGTCGGGGACGTGTATCGGCCGGATTTCCTTCGGCGGCCGAGGAGGAGCTGGCAGATGTTCTGAGCCTGGACGAATGGCTGGTGCGCCGTCCGGAAGCTTCTTTCCTGCTGCAGGTCGAGGGCGATTCCATGATCGAGGCCGGTATTATGCCGGGGGATGTGATTCTGGTGGAGCGGGGGCTGATGCCGCGCGAGGGGGATATTGTGGTGGCACAGGTGGATGGGGAATGGACGCTGAAGTATCTGCAGCGTGATGGCTTCGGCCCGGTGCTGGAGCCTGCCAATGTCCGCTATGGGAAGCTGCGGCCGCAGCACAGTCTGGCGGTCGAAGGGGTGGTGCGGGCGGTAGTCCGGCGCTATGGGTGAGCCGGAGGGAGGATGAGATGTCTGCAAAAGCAAAGCCGGACTACATGAACAGTGTAGGCGACGGGGATTCCACTAGGCTCAGGATCGACAGTTTTCCGACAGCAATCATGCATTTTGATGGTGATGCCTTTTTTGCCGCCGTGGAGCAGGCGCAGAATCCGGCTTTGAGGGGGCGGCCACTGGTGACGGGCAAGGAGCGCGGGATTATCGCCTGTGCCAGCTATGAGGCCAAACAGCGGGGCATCAGACGTGGGCTTTCACTTTATGAGGCCCGTCGGCAGTGTCCCGAACTGGTAGTCCTGCCGAGCGACTACGAAACTTATTCGATCTATTCGCAACGCATGTTTGCGATTGCCAGACGTTATACCCCCATGGTGGAGGAGTTTTCGATCGACGAGGGGTTTGCCGATCTGACCGGTACAAGGCGGCTGCACCGCAAGTCTTACGAGGCCATTGCGCGAGACTTTCAGGCGACGGTTGAGCATGAGTTGGGGATTCCGGTTTCGATCGGAGTCAGCCTGACCAAAACGCTGGCCAAGCTGGCTTCCGACTTCCGCAAACCCAGAGGATTTACGGCTGTGGCCGGACGGCATCTGCACTATCTGCTGATGCGGTTGAAACTGGAGGATGTCTGTGGTTTTGGTCCCGGCACCAGTGCCCTGCTGCGCAAGCACGGGCTGGAAACACCGCTGGACTATGTGCAACGTTCCGAATGGTGGGCACGGCGGCTGCTGGGAAAAATCGGCGGCGACCTCTGGCAGGAACTGCGCGGCAAGCCCGTTTATGTGGTGGAGACGGCTATTGCGCCGCCCAAGGGCACGATCAGCAAGTGTCAGACCTTTCCTGCACCGTCATCCGATCCGGCTTACGTCCGTGCAAGGTTGCTGCGCTGTCTGGAGCCGGCCTTCATCAAGTTGCGGCGTCACCAGTTGCGAGCCGGCAGGATTTATGTGGGGCTGCGCCGGCGGGATTATGTCCAGACCGGTCAGGAGGCGCAACTTTCCCGTGCCACCTGTGCCACGCTGGAGGTGGTGCCGGTGGTGCGTCAGATGTTGGATGCACTTCTTTTTGCTGGCACGGAATATCGGGCGACGATGGTAGTGCTGGCAGGGCTGGAGAGTGACGGATCGCGTCAGTTGGAGCTGTTCGAGGACAATCTGCGGATTGAGGCTCTGCGTGATGTGTCTCTGACGGCCGACAGGCTCGGTGGGCTTTACGGCAAGCACACTGTCTGTCTGGGTACCGGCCTTGATCTGCGGCCACGGCGACAGGCAGTTGCGCGGGATGAACAGCCCTGGCGCAAGACAAAGCTGTTGCCGGGGGAGAATTTCCGCCGCCGGCTCTATCTGCCGCTGTTGCGCATCAGTGTCTGATATTGTCGCCTTTTTCAGCCGGGGTGATCCGGCGAGTGGCACGATCTCAGAAGGGACCCGCAGGCATCCCGGGGAGAAGCTCTGGTTCGGGAGGATCTTCGGGAATGGTCTGGGGTACCAGATCCATCAGCCCGGGAACACTTGTGGCCTGATAGGCGAGTTCGCCATCTGAATCGAACACACTGACAATGATTCCGTAAAAATCCACCCCGGTCTGAACGCGCCTGGTATAAGAACTTCGTTCAAACACAGCTTCGGGCAGTTGAACAAAAAGCCAGATGTTGGGGCTGATTTTGGGCAGGGGCACCTTCTGCTGTCCCTCCAGGCTGGGTGTGATACGACTGATGCTGGCTCTTGCATCTTTGCCATAAAGCTGCACGACCAGCAGGGCGCCTTCCAGCTCGATGGAAGTCGTGGCCGGGCGGAGCCGGATACGGACCACACGCTGATCTTTTTCGCTGCGCATGCCGTACATACCGCTAGCGGAGCTGCTTTTCGAAGATTGTTCTGCCTGTACGGAAAGTCGCCTGGAGACACGCATGCGCTGTGTTGGAGTCAGGCTGAGGGGGCGGAAACTCATGCCGGCGATTGTCGGTGCGATATTGCCTTCGCTGATTTTGACACCCTCCGGCAGTTTCAGTTCTGCAGCAGCCTTACTCGCGTCTGCTCCGGAACCGGGCGTCTGGCTGCTGTCCGGTTCGGCCCCGGCCAACTGTCCTCCTGCATCACCTCCGGCCGCGGGGGCCGTATCCGCATTAGCAACCTCTTCGTCAGGTGTTTTGCCGACGCGGGTGGCTGCCAGAATGGGCTCCAGCCGCTTGACCTCTTCATTGTAGATCAGAGCTTCCTGGAACTTGCCCGCTCTCGTCGCTTCCGTCTGGAGAGCCAGGAGACGTTGCGAGTACTTGTCCGTCAGATCGGCACTCTGTTTTTCCCTTTGTTCGCGAAACTCCCGGGCGGTAGTGCGGTAACGCTGCTGCAGGTTACGGATGGCCGGACTGGCGGTGATGGGGGTCTGTTCGGGGATGGTGGGTGAGGCGACAAAACGTTCGGCCTCCTTGGTGGCGGCCTGCCAGTTTTCGAACTCTCCGGCTCTCTGGGCGGCAACGGCAATTGCACCGATCTCCCGCTTGTAGTCACTCTCCCACTTGGTCAGACGTTTGTTGTAATTGCTCTCGATCTCGGCACTGTAAGCCTCGTAGGCGGCTCGCAAACGTTGTACAGAGGCGGTCGCTTCGGCCAGTAGCTGGCTGACTGGCCAGGCCAGCAAAACTACGATTGCCAACAGGTGGCCTGCGGAATGTAGCGTGCGTACAGAGTTCATTTTCCAGCCTTTCAGTATGCAAAACGGCGGTCAGCCGCGCGGGAGACCGACTCCAACAGGGCAATATCCGACACAGCAGAACGGACTTGGAAACAGAGAGAAGTCCAGTCAGATGTCCAGAAACACTCTGTCATACTTTGCTTTGATTTGCAAATGTAAAGCAAAGCTCAACGGCGACGACGGCCGGGTTTGCGGGCCGGTTTGGCTGCAGGGCCGCGGGAATTACTGCGCCCTCGGCCTTTGCTCCGGCGGCCGGTGGCAGTGTCCGGACTCTGCCCCCGGCGTTTGGCGGCCTGGTGGTTCTGGCCGCCCTCGGGCTGGACGAGGGTGAAATCGACCTTGCGTTCTTCGAAGTTGACCCCACTGACATAGACCCGGACCGTGTGGCCGACAGCCCAGGTGAAACCGGGGACGGCGAGGGTGCCGCGCCGTTCGTCGTATCGGGCATAGTGTTGCGAGAGTGCCGAAACATGCACCAGGCCGGAGATCTGCAGATCGACCACCTCGACAAACATGCCGAACTCACGCACCTGGACGATCACGGCATCGTACTCGAGCGGCTTGCCGTCATCGAGCTGCTGCTGCAGGAAGCGATACTTCTTGATCTCGATCAGCTCGCGCGAAGCCTGTTCGGCGCGGAACTCGGTCTCGGTGCTGTTGAGAGCGATTTCGCCGAGGAAGCGGGCCGAGGGCTGGCGTGTCTTGCGCTGGTCGGTGATGATGGCGAGCTGGCGATGCAGAACCAGGTCAGGGTAGCGGCGAATGGGAGCTGTGAAGTGGCTGTAGTGTTTTTTGGCGAGCCCGAAGTGGCCGGTTTTTTCGGCGTTGTATTCAGCACGTTTCATGCTGCGCAGAACGAGCATGCTGGCATAGTAGCGCAGTGGATGTTTGGCCAGCAGACGCATGAGCCGGGTGAGGTTGGCGGGTTTGCTGAGGTCGCCGGTTTCGATGCCGAGACCGGCGAGGTTGGCGGAGAGTTCGCCGAGTTTTTCGGGATCAGGTGTTTCGTGCAATCGTGCGATATGCTTGATGTGGCGGTTGGCCAGCTCCATGGCGACGGCCTCGTTGGCAGCCACCATGCATTCCTCGATCAGCTCGTTGGAGACATCGTAAGGTGCGGCGCGGACGCCGGTCATGCGGCCTTCCTTGTCGACCATGATCTGAACCTCCGGCACGGCCAGATCGAGTGCGGCGCGGCGGAAACGTTCGGCGCGCAACTGCTGGGCCAAGCGGTGAGTCTGGCGGATCAGGTTGCTGATGTCCGGGGTGACCTCCTTGTCGCCGTCGAGCTTGCGGTTTTCGATGATTGCCAGGGCTTCGCCGTAAGAGAGACGCATACGCGAGCGGATGCGTGAGCGGCAGAAGCGGCGCTCGACCACCCGTCCGGCTTCGTTGAAAGTCAGGAAGACGCTGATGGTCAGCCGGTCTTCGCCCGGACGCAGACTGC
>CAZMGQ010000083.1:0-7959 GCA_964565855.1 uncultured Lentisphaerales bacterium
GAAAGCGGCAGAGTCCGGACTCTGCCACGGCCGGTGCGGACTCTGACATTTTAGGTCTGGTACATCAGGTACTCTCCAGAGCGTCCATGACAATCAGGACATGGGGAGACAATTTCGACACGCCTGTTTCCTGAGCCTGCCGGATTGGTTTTATTTGGCGCCGATATCCATGGGCTGGTTCTGCAGGCCGGCTGAAACGGAATCAGCGGCGCCTTCGACGCGCAGGATGACCTTGACGACCGACTTGTAGCCGTTGATGCCATCGATACGGAGCAGTTTACTTTCTTTTTCGTACCAGGCGATCAGCGGAGCTGTTTCGGCTTCGTAGATCTCCATGCGTCGGCGGATGGTTTCGGGACGGTCGTCGTCGCGAATGACCAGGGGAACGTCGCACTTGTCGCAGAGGTCGGGGTCCTTGACAGGCATCATGTTGTCGAGGTTGTAGTTGGTACCACAGGAAGGACAGACACGACGCCCGGAAAGGCGATTGATCGCCAGCTCTATCGGTAGATCGATATAGAAAGCACGTCG
This sequence comes from uncultured Lentisphaerales bacterium, assembly GCA_964565855.1. Taxonomy (GTDB): domain Bacteria; phylum Verrucomicrobiota; class Kiritimatiellia; order RFP12; family JAZUKQ01; genus CAZMGQ01. Next base: position 532 of record CAZMGQ010000083.1, read on the forward strand.
GACACAGGTGTCGTTTTCGCGGGCGATCTCTTCGAGGCTTTCGGCCTGGCTGACGCTGCGCGGATAGCCATCGAGCACGAAGCGTGAGCCGGGTTCGGCATTGGCGAGCAATTCGCCGATCAGACCGATCATGACGGAATCGGGCACAAGCTGGCCGTTTTCGAGATACTGCCGCACACTCTTTCCGATGGGGCTGTCGGAATCGGCAGCTTTACGGAGCATGGAACCGGTGGAAATATGAGTGGCACCCAACGGGCCTGCAACGTGGGAAGCAACGGTTCCCTTGCCTGCTCCCGGGGGTCCGAGGAGAACAATCAAGTCCATTCTGAATACTCTTGCGCCTCTGGGCGCGGATGGCAGTCGCTCAGCGGCGACCTCTCAGGCGTCCATGTTTGAGGAAGCCATCGTAATTACGCATAACCAGGTACGATTCGATCTGCCGCATGGTATCCAGCGCCACACCCACTATAATCAGCAGCGATGTTCCGCCGAGGAAACCGGCCAGGAGGCGCGGCACTTCGAGGCGGGACGACAGGATACCCGGCAGCACGGCGATGATGACCAGACCCACGGCTCCGATCAGGGTGACCCGGGTCATGGTGAGATCGAGAAATTCGGCTGTCGGCAGTCCCGGACGGATGCCGGGCACGTAGCCGCCGCTGCGTTTGAGATCGTCGGCGATCTGTACGGCGTTGAACTGGGTGGCAACCCAGAAGAACGAGAAGAAAAGGATCGTGAGGCTGAAGATGGTCAGGTAAACCCAGTCGGTCTGGTGGCTGAGGGAAATCCCGATCGCCTTGAGCCAACTGAGCCATTTGACATTGACCTGACGCAACAGCCAGCCGAGCGCACCGAGGATGGGGCTGGCGAAGATGATCGGCATGACGCCGGTATAGTTGACCCGCAACGGCATGTAGGAACTCTGGCCGCCCGTGACCCTGGCACCGACTGTGCGGCGTGCCGTATGGATCGGGATCCGGCGCAGTCCCTGTGTGAGGGCGATCGTACCGGCGAAGACGAAGAAGGCCAGCAGCAGCAGGAAGATCAGGTAGAAGATGTTGAAACGGGCTGCAACACCGCCGGTGGAGATGAAGAGCGAGCCGCCCTGAATGAGGGCTGCCGGCAGGCGCGAGCAGATGTTGATCATGATGATCAGCGAGGTGCCGTTGCCGATGCCCCGCTCCGTGATCTGTTCGCCCAGCCACATCAGCAGCATCGTGGCCGAAGTCATGGTGAGCATCGTCAGGATACGGAAGGGCCAGCCGGGCATTGCGACAATCTGTCCGTGCCCGCCACCCATCGAGCCGGCGCTCTCGAGTCCGCGCGCGATGGCGAAGGACTGGACGAGGCAGAGGGCCAGCGTCAGGTAGCGGGTGGTCTGGTTCAGCTTCTGACGCCCCGTCTCACCCTCGCGCGCCATCCGCTCGAGGGCGGGGATAATGGCCGTCATCAACTGAATGATAATCGAGGCTGAAATGTAGGGCCAGATGCTGAGGGTACCGACCGCGACCTGTGACAGGGCGCCACCGCTGAAGAGATCGAACATACCCATAAAACCGCCGCCAGCCGTGCGCTGCATGCCTTCGATCAGGTCACGCAGGGCACTGGCATCAACTCCCGGGGTCGGCACGAAGGCCACCATGCGGCAGATGAAGACCAGCCCCATCGTAAAGAGGATGCGGCTGCGGAGTTCTTTTATTTTCCAGATATTGCCGAGGACGGACATTTAGGACCTCACACGGTCTCGCAGGTTCCGCCGAGCGCTTCGATTTTGGCCTTGGCGCTGGCGCTGAATGACGATGCCTTGACGACGAGCTTGCGCTCCAGGTTTCCGACGCCCAGAATTTTGACGCCGCCGTTGGCGACTTGACGGACGATACGGGCCTCACGCATTGCGGCGAGATCGACGACGGTGTCGTCCTCGAACTGGTTGAGAGCGGCGAGATTGACCGGCGTATAGGCGATGCGGGAGGGGTTCTTGAATCCGCGCTTGGGCAGGCGGCGCATGAGCGGCATCTGGCCGCCCTCGAAGGCCTGCTTGCGCTTGTGACCTTTGCGTGCCATCTGGCCCTTGTGGCCTTTGCCGGCAGTTTTACCCATACCGGAGGAACGGCCGCGCCCTTTGCGCTTGCGCAGCTTGCTCGAACCGGGGGTGACAGTAAGTGATGAAAGATCCATGACGGTGCCTTGACAGTTGATGGATTGAAAAATAGCAGTGTAACGTTCTGCGGCACGAACCGGAAGCAGAAAATATGCTCTGCCAGCCGGCCCGGGCCGCCCGGATCAGGCTTCGGTACCCAGCACGGACCTGATTTCTTCGGCCGTACGGAGCTGGGAGAGTGCATCGAGCGTGGCCTTGACCACGTTGAGGCGGTTTTTGCTGCCCTGGCTCTTGCCGAGGACATCGCGCACGCCGGCCATTTCGAGCACGGCCCGCATGCCACCGCCGGCGATCACGCCGGTACCTTCGACGGCCGGCTTGAGCAGCACCCGGCCGCCATCGCACCGCCCCTGCACCTCGTGCGGGATGGTCTTGTCGCGCATCGTCACGGGGACCATGCTGCGGCGGGCGGCTTCGCCACCCTTGCGGATGGCTTCGCTGACCTCATTGGCCTTGCCGAAACCCATGCCGACGTTTCCGTTGCGGTCACCCGCAACTACGACGGCACTGAAACTGAAGCGGCGGCCACCCTTGACGACCTTGGCACAGCGGTTGACAAAGACAACGCGCTCTTCGATCTCGGGGACATCAAAGTTCTGAGGTTCGGAGTTCACTCGTTATCCTCCTTGGCCTCCGCAGGCTCTGCGGCGGCAGTTTGACGACTGGTAATGGAAAGGCCGGCGGCCACGGCGGCATCGACAATCGCCTTGACGCGACCGTGAAACTTGAAGCCGCCCCGGTCGACCACAACCAGGCTGATACCCTGTTCCTGGGCGGCAGCGGCGGCACGGTTGCCGAGTTCGGTTGCAGTGGCGAGATTGGGCTTGGAGTCCATCCCGCGAGTGCTGGCCTGGGCCAGAGTATGTTCGGCATCGTCGTCGATAAACTGAACGTACATGTGGCAGTTGGTGACGCAGATAGCCATGCGCGGCCGGGCGGCGGTGCCGCGGATCTTGCGACGGATGCGCAGGTGACGCCGGGCGCGGAAATCTTTGCGTGTTTTGAGTTTTAACTTCATTGTCGTAAATTCTCCGGTTACGCGACAGTCTTGCCTTCCTTGCGCCGGATGACTTCGCCGGCGTAACGGATGCCTGTTCCCTTGTAGGGTTCGGCGGGATAATAGTCGCGGATATCGGCGGCTACGCGTCCGACCAGTTGCTTATCGACACCGCTGACGGTCAGCTTGGTGCCGCCTTCTTCGGTGACGGTGATGCCGTCGGGGACATAGTAGTCTTTCGGTGAGGCGAAGCCCAGCGAAAGGCTGACATGGTTGCCGCTGATGGCGGCCCGGTAGCCGACGCCCACGATCTCGAGCTGCTTGGTGTAGCCTTTATCGACACCGTTGATCATATTGGCGACCAGGGTGCGGGCGAGACCGTGGAAACCACGGGTGCGTTTGAGATTGGAGGCACGTTTGAAGACCAGTTGGCCGTCCTCCTGCTCGATTGAAATCTGCGGTGGGAGCTGATAGCTCAGCTCACCCAGTTTGCCTTTGACATTGACTGTATCGCCATCGATAGCGACAGACACACCTGCAGGGATTTGGACAGGTTGAGTACCAATTCGGGACATGGGAAACTCCTTACCAGATGCTGCAGACGTACTCGCCGCCCAGCTTGCGACGCCGGGCTTCGCGACCGGACATGACGCCCTGCGAAGTGGAAATGACAGACAGGCCGAGACCTCCGAGCACACGCGGCACCTTCTGCCAGCCGCAGTAGCGGCGCAGACCGGGTTTGGATTCGCGGCGCAGGCCGCGGATGACCGGTGTGGACTCATCGGTATATTTGAGCGCGATGCGCAGGAGCTTTTTGACATCGCCCACGAGTTCGTAGTCGTGGACATAGCCTTCGGCCTTGAGAATGCGCGCGATTTCGGCTTTCATGCGTGAACCCGGCATTTCGACCACCTGGTGGCCGGCTGCCTGGGCATTGCGGATGCAGGTGAGCATATCCGCGATCGGATCAGACCAACTCATCGTATAAACTCCCCTCTTACCAGCTTGACTTGGTTACGCCGGGAATCTCGCCGTGGAGCACCTGCTCACGGAAACAGATTCGGCACAGTTGAAACTTGCGCATCACGGCGCGAACGCGGCCGCAGCGGCGGCAGCGGGTATAGGCACGCACGCTGAACTTGGGTGTGCGGTTCGCCTTGGCGATCAAAGATTTTTTTGCCACAACTATTTCTCCGGTTGGCGACCTGCGAAGGGCATGCCGAACTGCGTCAGCAATTCGCGAGCCTGTTCGTTTGTCTTGGCGGTGGTGACGAAGGTGATGTCGAGCCCCTGCTCGACGCTGGAGCCCTGACCGGCACTGACCTCGGGGAACACTGAGTGTTCGGTGATTCCCATAGTATAGTTGCCCTGTCCATCGAAGCCCCGCACTGGTACGCCGCGGAAGTCGCGGATGCGCGGGAGTGAGACGTGGATCAGCCGCTCGAGGAAGTCGTACATGCGTTTGCCACGCAGGGTGACTTTGGCACCGACGATCATGCCATCGCGCAGTTTAAAGTTGGAGATGCTCTTGCGTGCCGGCCGCAGTGTGGGCTGCTGCCCGGAAAGTTTGGCCAGATCGCTGACGACTGTCTGCTGAGCGTCCTTGTCGAGAATACCGAAGCCCATATTCAGCACGATTTTGCTGATTCTGGGCACCACCATGGGGTTGGTGTAGCCGAATTTTTCGCGCATTGCGGGCACGATTTCGGTCTGATACTTTTCTTTCATACTTGCCATGGCCTTATCCCTTACTCGAACCTGTAACCGGAGCCTTTGGCCTCGCGTACCATACGCTCGCCTTCGCGAACCCGGGAAATCCGGACGCCCTTCTTCTGTTTGGGATCGTAGGGCATCAGGTTGGAGAGCGCGATCGGCGCCTCTATTTCTGCAATCGCACCATCGGGACGTTCCTGCGAGCGGCGGAAGGTCTTTTTGACCATGTTCAGCCCCTCGACGATCGCCGTGCCTTTGGTACGGTTGATCTTGACGACGGTACCTGTCCTGCCGGCCTCTTCGCCGGCGATCACAATCACCGTGTCTTTGGTTTTTATTCTGCTTATGCTCATGATTTATCCGTAACTCGCAACCGCAACCCGCAGTTCGTAAGCCGCCCATGGTGGACCTGGCTGGTATCTTTTCCCGGCCATACGCTTACGTCATTACGTGCCGCGTGCTACGTAGTCCCGCTACAGCACCTCCGGTGCCAGCGAGATGATTTTGGTATAGTTCATTTCGCGCAGCTCACGTGCAACCGGTCCGAAGATGCGCGAGCCGAGCGGGCTCTTCTTGGCATCGACGATCACACAGGCACTGTTGTCGAAACGAACGAGTGAACCATCGGAACGCTGGATCGGGAAGGCGGTACGCACGACAACTGCGTAACAGACCTGCCCTTTCTTGACGACTCCGGTGGGTTGGGCTTCGCGAACCGTGACGCGGATCAAATCGCCCACTCCGGCGGTGCGGCGCTGCTGGCCGAGCACCCGGAAGCAGGTGACGCGACGGGCGCCGGTATTGTCCGCCACCACTAAATCGGTTTCTTCTCTGATCATGGTGTCTTACTCCGTGGCGACCGGCTGGTTTTCGATTTCCACCAGGCGCCAGCGCTTCATGCGGCTCATCGGCCGACACTCACTGATCCGTACCTTGTCCCCTACGCTGGCACGGTTGGCCTCGTCGTGGGCGTGGTACTTGCTGTACTCGCGGATCTCCTTGCCGTAGAGCGGGTGACGGTAGCGGCGCTCGACCTGAACGACGATAGTCTTGTCGCCGCTTTTGCTGACGACTGTCCCGCGGCGGTTTTTACGTACTCCGCGCATTTGTGTTGCTGCTGCTTCGCTCATTCTGCGATCTCCCGTTCGCGCAATACCGTCTGCATCCGTGCGATATTGCGCTTCAGAAAGCGCACTTCCAGCGGAGCATGCCCGGCGTTGCGGGCGGTTTCGATAACTTTGAGTTTGAGAAGTTCCTGGCGCGTGCTTTCGAGATCGGCCTGGATCTCCTCGGTAGTTTTTTCACGAATCTGTTTGGCTTTCATCGCTCGCTCTCCTTAAGAGGGGTTACCCGCGGGTAACCATCTGGGTGCGGAAACCGAGCTTGGCGGCGCCTCGACGCATGGCCTCACGTGCCAGCGACTCGGGCACACCCGACAGCTCGAAAAGCATCGTGCCGGGACGGACTGTCGCAACCCAGAACTCCGGGTTGCCCTTGCCTCCGCCCATACGGACTTCGATTGGTTTCTTCGAGACAGGCTTGTCCGGGAACACCCGGATCCAGAGCTTGCCACGACGTCTGAGGTGGCGGTTGATAGCGACACTGCAGGCCTCAATCTGAACGGCTGTCATCCAGGCCCGTCCGAGCGATTTGAGTCCATATTCTCCGTAAGCCAGCGAGTTGCCGGTATTGGCATAGCCAGCCCGGCTGCCACGCTGGACCTTGCGGTGCCTGACGCGTTTAGGCATTAGGGGCATTTCTTCTTCTCCCTCTGGTAGTTCTTACCGGCTGGTAATCATCTCTCTTGCAAATCCAGACCTTGATGCCGATCAGACCGGCTGTGGTCATGGCTTCCGCAAAACCGTAATCAATGTTGGCACGCAGCGTGTGCAGCGGCACCTTGCCTTCCATGACCCACTCGGAACGTGCAATCTCTGCACCCCCGAGGCGGCCGGCGGCAAGAATCCGGATGCCATCGACGCCCATGTCTATGGCGACTTTCTGGGCCCGTTTGATGGCGCGGCGCAGTGCCACACGACGCTCCAGCTGCAGGGCGATATTCTCGGCCACAAGCTGGGCGTTAGCATCGGGATCGCGCACTTCGACCGGCTCGATATAGATTTCGCGACCGGTAGCCTTGACCAGATCGGCCTCGAACTGCTGCAGCTCGGTACCGCGCCGTCCGACGAGCACGCCGGGGCGGGCAGTATGAATCTGAACCCGTACGCGGTTGGCATAGCGTTCGATATCGATTCTCGAAACGGCTGCCGAAGCAAAGCGTTTCTTGACCATTTTGCGGATTTTCTCATCCTCGGCAAGCAGGTCGCCGAAGTTGCGTTTGTCGGCAAACCAGCGTGAACGCCAGTCCTTATTGACGACGACGCGGAATCCGATCGGATTGACTTTCTGTCCCAAAGTACTACTCCTTCTTTGCGGGGGCTGTGACAGACCCCCCGCTTCGCTAGGCCAGGTCGTCCGTCAGGACGATGGTGATGTGACTGGTTCGTTTGATAATCCGGCTGGCACTGCCACGTGCCCGGGGCCGGAAACGGCGCAT
>CAZMGQ010000084.1:0-7894 GCA_964565855.1 uncultured Lentisphaerales bacterium
CGAGGACTGGTGGGTGATGTGCAACATGCCGTCCGGTCTGTACTCTATCTGGGGTTCGACCGAACGGACGATGTTGCCGAGCTGCAGGAAGGCCACACATTCATCGGTCGGCATTTCATCGACACGCAGGAAGAGCACCTCGATCTGGTTGCGCGGCCAGTAGAGCAGGGTATAGCGGCGACCTAGCGTATCGTACTCCGGCAGCGGCCGGAAAATGGAACCGATCTCGATGCCGTTGACGATCGTGAAGGCCTGAATCGGCGAAAGCACAACCTCTTCCCCACGGACCAATGAGACCTGCAGGTGATAAAGTCCGAGCTGGTTGAGCGGAAAATTGTTGCCGAGTGCAATGTCGAGCGTCTCCTCCTCGCCACTCATAACCATGACCTTGCCGAAAGCCGTGTTTCCCTCCGGCCCGGGCAGGATGTGGCCGCCCGCCCGCCGCAGCGAAATACGTATGGCGTTGCGGACATGGTTGTCGTAATCGTACACAATATAGGGCGAACCGCCGATATTGCGGATTTTGAGCTTGAGAGTAACCGGCTCATACACAACAAAAGAGTCGTGTTCCAGTTGCGCCTGGATCTCGAGTGAAAAAGCCGTGGCAACAACCGGGCTGCCCAGCCAGAACAGGCCAATAACGGCCCAGGCGAGTAAAATGCGGCGTGACATGCAAAACCTCTTGTGAGGGGATGGGGGCTGTGTAAATGGCCCCATAGTAATGGAAAAAGCAGCCATTGACCAGCCGTCAGCCTGTGGCATCGGCGGGGAAGGCTGCCTCGACTGCTTCGAGCAACAGGTGGAGGATGATCTGGTGGACCTCCTGGATACGTTCGGTCTGTTGTGCCGGCACGATAACCTCTGCATCGGCTTGTCCGGCCAGGGGGCCGCCATCACGTCCGAGCAGAGCCAGCACTCGCATCCCGACGGCTTGGGCGACTTCGAGGGCCCGGGCAAGATTGCGGGCATTGCCGCTGGTGGAGAAGAGCACCAGCAGGTCGCCGGGGCGGCCGAGGCCTTCAATCTGCCGTGCAAAAACCTCGTCATAGCCGAAGTCGTTGGCGATACAGGTCAGCAACGTGCCGTCGGCAGTCAGCGCGATGCCCGGCAGCGAACGGCGGTTCGAACGGTAGCGTCCGGTCAGTTCTTCGGCCATGTGCATGGCATCGGCGGCACTGCCACCGTTGCCGGCGGTCAGCACCTTGCCACCCTGTTTCAGCGTTTCCAGCAACAGATCTGCTGCCACGCTGATCTGCGGCAGAAGCTGTGGCAGTGTCCCCACAGTGACCAGCGCGGCTTCGATGTGGCTGGCAAGAAGTGTCCGAATGGCTGACTGATTCATGCGCTCATATTAGCACGACTCAAGCTTGCAGGGAAGAGCCTCATTTTTGCGCTACCCCGTGGCTGATTGACCTTTCTATGCCCCTCTACTACACTCACTATCCCATGCACAGAATGCAACAGACCCCGCCTCCCGGCACTGTCCGGCGCTTCTCCGCTGGCGATGTCCTGACCGTCGAACTGAGCCTGCCCGAAGCCCGCACAGGCAGCGCCTGGCTGCGTACCAACCTCGGCCGGGCAGCCGTCAGACGTCGTGAACTGATCGAAAGCACCACCGCCCACCGTGCCCCGCTGGCACATGACTGGCACGACATTCCACTGACGGCTGTCTCGCCCACGCTCTACCGTGTCCACATGCCGCTCGCCGAAGTCGGCGTCTTTGCCGCCAAAACGTTTTTTGTCCCACAGGACGGATCAGACCAGTTCTGGCCGCCCGGCAACGACCTGATTCTCAAGGTCGGCCCGGCGCACACTGTCGGTGCCAACTCGGTTTATACGGCTTTCCCGCGTCAGTTCGGCGCCAACTGCACGTTGGAGCAAACCCCGACGCCGCCAGAATCGCTGGCTGCACTGGATGCTGCCGGCTACTCCGCTATCCCGCCTTCGGGAACCTTCCGGGATCTGATCAGTCGGCTCGATACAATCCACGACCAACTGCGCTTCCGCATTCTGCAACTGCTGCCGATCCATCCTGTCCCCACAACTTACGCCCGCATGGGTCGCTATGGCTCCCCTTTTGCCAGCCGGGACTTTCTGGCGGTCGATCCCGCCCTGGCGGAGTTCGACCGGGCCACGACCCCGCTCGATCAGTTCCGCGAACTGCTCGATGCCGTCCATGCCCGTGGTGCACGCCTCTTTCTGGACCTCCCCGCCAACCATACCGGCTGGGCCTCCGTGCTGCACAACCACCACCCCGCATGGTTCCGCAAACGCGACAACGGCGAGTTTCGCTCGCCGGGTGCCTGGGGCACCATCTGGGAAGACTTGGTCGAGCTGGACTATGATCGTGAGGGACTGCGCGAGTTCATGGCCGGGGTTTTTGAATACTGGTGCCGTGAAGGGGTCGATGGCTTCCGCTGCGATGCCGGCTACATGATCCCGGCCGATGTCTGGACCTATATCGTGGCCCGGGTACGTACAGCCTTTCCCGAAACAGTTTTTCTGCTCGAAGGACTGGGCGGAAAAATCTCTGTCACACGTCACCTGCTCCAGCACTCCAACCTCGACTGGGCCTATTCCGAGATCTTCCAGACCGGAGACCGGGCGGCTTTCGAACATTACCTGCCACAGGCCCGGACCCTCTCGACCGAGGTCGGACCACTGATCCACTATGCCGAAACCCACGACAACCTGCGTCTGGCAGCCCGTTCTCAGTCGCACGCCCGTTCGCGGACGCAGATCGCCGCACTACTGTCGGACCAGGCTGCGTTCGGCATCACCAACGGCCTCGAATGGTTCGCTACCGAACGGGTGAATGTCCATGGTGCCAGTGCTTTGCGCTGGAATGGCACACCCAATCTCTGTGACGAAATCCGCCGCCTGAACACCCTGCTCGAAATTCATCCGGCCTTCGGTGCCAACACCGAGATGCGTCTGATCCAGCAACGTGAGGGCAACAGTTTGGCCGTGCTGCGACAGGCCACCAGCGACAAGGGTCGCTCCCTGCTGGTGCTGGCCAATCTCGACCCCGATCAGCCCCAGCCGGTTTTCTGGCCGATGACCGAATTTAGGCCCTCGGAACAGACACCGGATTTGCTGAGCGGCAAACCTCCGTCTTTTGCCAGTATCGACGGCCTGGCCCGCATCGAACTGGCGGCGGGCGAAGTGCTCTGTCTGACACAGGCCCTGCAGGACCTGACTTTGCTCGAAGCGGCCCTGCGGAGCCCGACCAAGCCCGTGCCGGAAACTGTGCGGCAGCAACAGTTACAGGCCATGGCGCTACGCATCCGGCAGGTGCTCCAGCCCGACCAGCCGCTCGCATCTGCCGCCGAAGTCTGTGACCTGGCAGCCAGACTGGCGACCGATCCGGCGGCTCTGATCGCCGAACTGGCCGGTCCGGAGAACTATCCGCCCCTGACAGTCTGGCGCTGGCCGCAGGACCGTCGCCGTGTGGCACCAGTTCCGCCGGGCAACCTGCTTCTGATCGAATCGCCCCATCCCCTGCGGGCCCGCATCGACCATGCCGATGGCACGGCCATCGAACAGTGTGTTTCGGTTTCCCTCGTCACGGGAGGTCATATCGCCCTCTTTACGCCGCTGGTTGCGCCGGTCGATCAGGCTTGTCACTATACCCTGCGGACTCAGGTTTATGAGCCGCAGGGTGTCCAACGCAGCACGGTCGGGCTGCTGGCCCTGCCGACAGACACAAACCTGGCAGTGCCGCTGACTTTCGACGGAGTTGCCGTCCGCTCACGCCAGTTGCTGGCTCTACTCGCCAACGGCCGTGGTGCGATGAGTCACGTGCCGGCACGCTGGGCCGAGTTGCGCAGCCGTTACGATGCCCTGCTGGCGGCCAATCCCGACCCCAGAGTGCCGACGGATCGCCAGATTCTCTTCAGTCGCTGCCGCGTCTGGCTGCGTTATCGCGGCTATTCACAGTATGTCGATTCGGCTTCACTCGAAAAGTTTGCCGTCGCACCGGGCCGTGGCGAAGCCCGCTGGGAGTTCCGCGTTCCGGTCGGGCTCGGCCGCTGGGTGTTGCTGGGTCTGCGTTTGCAGCTTTTGCCGGGACAGAACCGGGCGGAACTGACCTTCACACGTCACAGTCCCTGTCCGGATGCCGCCGGCGCACTGGCCGACAACGAGACGGTCGAAATCATCCTGCGTCCCGATATCGAGTCGCGCTCTTTCCACGACACTACCAAAGCCTTCACCGGGCCGGAAAAAGACTGGCCGGCGGCGCTGCGACCGCTCGCAAAAGGACTTATCTTTGCGCCGCACGACCGGCCCGGCCTGCAGTTGCAGAGCGATGCCGCCAGCTATGTCCACCAGCCGGAATGGCACTATATGGTCGAACGTCCGCTCGAGCGTGAGCGGGGGCTCGAACCCGCTTCCGACCTATTCAGTCCCGGTTACTTCAGCGGCACGCTGGCGGGTGGAGCCAGCCTCTGTCTGCAGGCCGCCATGCTGGAAGCCGGTGCAGCGGCAGCCGAACTGCCGCCGCCGGATACCAACCTGCAGCCGATCCCCGAGAGTCTGCCACTGAATCAGGTACTGCCGCCGGCCCTGCAGGATTTTGTTGTGGCCCGCGATGCTCTCCAGACTGTCATTGCCGGTTATCCCTGGTTTCTGGATTGGGGACGCGACACCTTCATTGTCCTGCGTGGCATGATCGCAGCCGGCATGACCGCCCCTTCGCTGCAGATTCTGCGCGAGTTCGGCCGTTTTGAGCGAGCCGGCACCCTGCCCAACATGATCCGTGGCAACGACGACTCCAATCGCGACACTTCCGATGCGCCCCTCTGGTACTGTGTGGCGGCCGCCGATCTGGCGGAGCGGCTCGGCATGGACAGGGTGCTAGAGGCCGATTGTGGCGGCCGTACGTTGCGCGAGGTTCTCGAAAGTCTGCTCCAGGGCTATCTGCACGGCACTTCCAACGGCATCCGGGTGGACGAGGCTTCGGGACTCGTCTTCAGTCCGGCCCACTATACCTGGATGGACACCAATCACCCCACCGGAACACCGCGCGAAGGCTACCCGGTCGAGATTCAGGCCCTCTGGATCGCATCGCTCAACCTGATGCGGCGGATCGACCCGGCAGGTCGCTGGGCTGATCTCGCACAACAGGCTCGAAGCTCGCTCGACCGTCTCTTCTGGCGCGAAGAAGAGGGCTTTTTGAGCGACTGCCTCCATGCTTCGGCAGGTCAGCCGGCCGCAGCGGCCATAGCCGACGATCATCTGCGCTGCAACCAGTTGCTGGCGATCACGCTCGGGGCCTTCGACGATCGCATCCGCGCCCGCCGCATTTTGCAAGCCTGCGAAACTCTGCTGGTACCGGGTGCCATCCGCACGCTGGCCGATCAGCCGGTTGCCGTGCCCCTGCCGGTTCATCATCATGGCCGGTCACTCAACGATCCGCTGCATCCCTACTGGGGACGTTACGAAGGCGACGAAGACACGCGACGCAAACCGGCTTACCACAGCGGCACGGCCTGGGTCTGGCCCTTCCCGAGCTATGCCGAAGCACTCGTGCAGGTCCACGGCCCCTCGGCACGTCCCGCCGCCCGGGCCCTGCTGGCCAGTTGCAGCGAACTATTTAACGACGGTGCCGTGGGACACCTGCCCGAAATCATCGACGGCGATGCCCCCCACACCCAGCGCGGTTGTTATGCCCAGGCCTGGAGCGTCAGCGAAATCCTGCGCGTAGCCGCATTGCTGTAGTAAGCACGCCCACAGTTTTGGGTTCAAGGTTCGTTCGTAACGCCATCACTTGGATAGAACCAGCCATCTTCCTCTTCCAGTTCAAATATATCATCCATGAATTTTAGTGTGAAATCACCGTTACCGAGCAGTCCAGGCGGTCCTTTGATTCGCTCGACGATGGGGACGAAGGTACCCGGAAAAGACCAGCGAGTTGACATCTGTCTCGAGCAATTCGACATCATCGTTGCAACCGTCGTTATACAAGATGCGATCCATAACTGTGGAGGAGAAGCTGGCCGCCATCACCGGCCATGTTCTATTTTTCCCTGACAATCATTGCCGCCTCTTTGCTACCGTTCAGCTCTGTTGAGCGGCGATGGGCGGGCGGCCGGGTGTAATCGAGAACTTTGCTCCATTTGAGGCATTTGTCAGGAGGGAAATAACTCTCCATCTTCTCGTTACCTTCCTCGTGTCCGTCGCCCCACCAGAAATCGTCCAGCATGGTTCCGACAAATTTTTTGCCATCGTGGCTGTACAAAATGACGTAACCGTATTTGCCGCCACATGCTTCATAGACCAGGCAAGAGCCGGGAGTGTCGTGCAAAACAATGTAACTGGCGGGAAAATGGCCGAGGTAACGGTAACCGCCTCTGACGGGGCGAAAAACAAGGGTCTCCCACACGCGTGCCGGACAGTTAGCCATAAGAAATAATGCCATATTCCCGTCTCTATTGAGATCAGAGACAGCTTCGCTTAAACCGTATTGAAGTGTTATCTGCGCCCATTCACTGACGTTCGTGCCAGAAATAGGCCCATCTGCCAACTGCTGCAGTGTCCACTCGTAAGGATTTTTGATGACCCTGGTGTATGTCCGGTCGGTTTTTAGTACATGGTAGTCTGGCGAGGCGGTGCGACAGCCGCAGATCAGGGCGGCCAGCGCTAAAAGAGCGGGCAAAGCGAACCGATGACAGATGTCTTTCATGGGAGAGTTATCCTTGATATAAAACTTGCTACTGCGACAGCAGCTCGTCCCGGTGCCGTTCGACAAACTCCAGCAGATCCGTCCGCCAGTCGCGCATGATGTTGAGACCCGCCGCTTTGAGGGCGGCATTTTCGAGAATCGCACAGCGGGGCCGCTCGGCAGCAGTCGGATATTCGGCTGTGGTACAGGGCTCGATCCGGTGCGGCACATCCATCGCCTGCAGGAAGGTTGCGGCAAACTCATGCCAGGTTGTGTAGCCCTCAGCCGTGGCATGAAAAACTCCGGTCGGAAACGAATCCGCCTCGACCACCCGCAGAATCTGCGCCGCCAGACGCGAAGCCTCGGTCGGTGAACCCCACTGGTCGTTGACCACCCGCAGCGTCCGGGCGGGATCTTCCAGTGCCAGACGCAGCATGGTTTTCAGAAAATTCGGCCCCCCGATACCATAAAGCCAGGCCGTACGCAGAATCGCCGCCCTGGCACCGCTGGCGAGCAGTGCTTTTTCGCCAGCCAGTTTCGACGCTCCATAAACGCCCAGCGGGTTGGTGGGGTCACTCTCCAGATACCGGTCGGGCGGGGTTTTTCGGCCGTCGAAAACATAGTCGGTCGAGACGTGAACGACCGGCAGATTGTGCGCGGCACAGGCGACCCCCAGCAGCTCCGGCCCCGTGGCGTTGACCGCGTGGCAGAGTCCCGACTCTGCCTCCGCCCGATCAACCGCCGTATAGGCCGTACAGTTGACGACCATATCGGGTGCAGTTTCATCGAGCGTCCGGGCGATGTTCTCCGCCGATCGGATGTCGAGTTCCGGCAGGTCGCGTCCGGTCACCCGGTGGTGCTGCGAAAAGAGTTGTCGACAGTCGAACCCCAGTTGACCCCGGACGCCCAGAATGAGGATATGCACGTTATTTTTCTCGTTGTTTGATGACAATGTGACTTCAAAAGCCGTGCCCCGGATGCTATACTTCCCTCTTTGTGATGTCCAGATGTTTAGGGACAAAAATTGGTGTAAATTATGAATTTGAGAGTACTTGCGGGCAGTTTTCGCCGTCCGGGAATGTTGCTGGCCGGACGTTGCCTGATGATGGCACTGGGGATAGGATGGCTGACGACAGCACCTTTGTCAGCGCAGGAGCCGGTAGCGGCGGGACAGACAGGCACGACGGAACCGCTGGTGCTTGATCTCGACGGCTGTATCTCGTATGCGCT
>CAZMGQ010000085.1:0-7894 GCA_964565855.1 uncultured Lentisphaerales bacterium
AGACGCAGCATCGGCTCGGTATTGGAGCAGCGCACGTTGAACCACCAGTCGTCGAACTCCACACTGACACCATCCAGCTCAAACATGCGTCCCCGGCTACCGTAGCTGTCGCGCAAAACCTGCATGACCCGCTCGGCATCGGTCCGGTCTTTGAGCCGCGTATTGATCTCACCACTGGCATGGTAGCGGCGCAGCGGAGCCACAATTTCGGAAAAAGGCTGATCGGAGCGGCTGATGATATTGGCAATCGCCACCACCGCCATGGCGGAACTTTCGGCGGTATAGTTGGCACGGAAGTAATAATGTCCGCTCAATTCACCGGCAAAGATGGCACCGTGGTCGCGCATCTGCTGCTTGATAAAGGCATGGCCCACGCGGCTCATCATCGGCTGGCCGCCAGCAGCTTCGATGGCCTCCTTGACAGCCCAACTGCTGCGCAGATCGTAGAAGATTGCCGCCCCGGGATTCTGAGCCAGAACATCCTGCGCCATCAGGGCTGTCGCGAGATCCATCGGCACAATCTCGCCTTTTTCGTCCAGAAAGCCCACCCGGTCGGCATCACCATCATAAGCCACACCGAAATCGTAGTTACCGCCGCGCATTCTGGCCTGGATATCGGCCAGGGTCGTCGTGTCGAGCGGGTTTCCTTCGTGGTTGGGAAACTCCCCGTCGGGCGTGTCGTAGAGCGAGTCAAATTCCAGCGGCAGTCCTTCCAGGGCCCGGTTTTCAAAGATTCCCATAGCATTCGCCATATCGGCCGCCACACGTAGCGGACGGCGGATATCGGCTGTCTGCTGGACATGTTTGCGATAAGCCGCTGCAATCTCTACACGACTGATCTGGCCGGGTTTTTCCGCAGCGGCTGCATAGGTTTCCTCCAGGACGATGCGCTCCAGATCACGGATACCGGTGGCGCCGCTGATCGGCTCAGCCCCGGCCCGGGTCAGCTTGAAACCGTTGTACTCCTTGGAGTTGTGCGAAGCCGTGATCATGATTCCCGCATCGGCCTCCAGGCTGCCGTTGGCGAAGTAGGCCTCCGGCGTCGAGCAGTGGCCGAGGTCGATCACATCGGCACCCAGCTCTGTCAGCCCGCGCGTCAGCGAGCGAAACAGTTCTTCGGAGTGAGACCGTACATCACGTCCGACCGTTACACGGCGACATTGCAGAAAAGTTACAAAAGCTTTGCCGAAATTGTAAGCCAGTTCGTCTGTCAATTCGGTACCGTAGATACCGCGAATATCATATTCTTTGAAAACCGATGCCATCAATCGTCTCCATCCAGAAAATTGCCGTAGAAGGCTTGCCACTGAAAACAGGCTTCAGAATAGGCAATTAGGCATCTTTCTGCAATAGAATGCTGCAACAGCATATTGGATGGGCCCCTGGCAAAGCATTTCAGCGGCAAAGGATCAGCATTTCCCAGAAGACCGAAAGATTTTGGTCGAACATACGCAAACCTCCGACTTGCAGCAGCGGCGGCTCAATTGCCGGGAGTTGTGTACGTCGAGAAAACCGTTTTGGCTTGCTCCAAACTATAGCCACGGCAGTCGGTTTATGCTATTCTGTCGCTGTTTATGCCAGCAGTAGAGCTATGCACTGCAGCCGCAATCAACGGTACGCAGAGATGGTTTGTGGCATTGAATTGGAGAATTGCTAATGGAACGTCATGTGGGCACCGTCGCCCGGGGAATACGCATTCCCATCGTCCGCGAAGGTGATAATATCGAAGAAACCGTAGTCAACAGCCTGTTGCTGGCGGCCGAATCGGATGGATTCAAGATCCGCGACCGTGATGTGGTCGGTATCACGGAGTCGGTGGTCGCACGGGCGCAGGGCAACTATGCCTCGCTCGATGCCATCGTCAAAGATCTGCGTTCCAAACTCCCCGAAGACAAGTACGGCATCGTTTTCCCCATCATTAGCCGCAACCGCTTCGCCACTGTCCTGCGTGCCATGGCCCGCAGTACCCGGCACCTGGTCATCCAGTTCAGCTACCCGGCGGACGAAGTCGGCAACCAGCTCGTCTCGATCGAAACGCTCGATGCAGCCGGCATCGACCCCATGGTGGACGACCTCTCCGAAGAACGTTTCCGCGAACTTTTCGGCGCCCCCGAGCACCCCTTCACCAAAGTTGACTACATCGCCTACTATCGCTCACTGGTCGAGGTCGAAGGTGCCGCCTGTACCATTCTCTTCTCCAACCGTCCCCAGGCCATCCTGCAACATACGAGCCAGGTAATCGCCTGTGATGTGCACTCGCGCGCCCGTACCATGCGCCGGCTCCGTGCGGCCGGTGCCGAACTTGTCCTGAGTCTCGACGATTTTCTCATCCACTCGATCGACGGCAGCGGCTATCATCCGCAATACGGTCTGCTCGGCTCCAACAAGGCCGACGAAGATACCGTCAAGCTCTTCCCACGCGACTGTCAGGCGGCTGTTGATGGTATCCAGCAGCTCCTGCGTAAAAAAACCGGCAAGACGGTGGAAGTTCTGATCTATGGCGACGGTGCCTTCAAGGATCCGGTAGGCCAGATCTGGGAGCTGGCCGATCCCGTCGTCTGCCCCGCTTTCACAGCCGGTCTCGAAGGCTCGCCGAGCGAAATCAAACTCAAGTACCTGGCCGACAACCAGTTTGTCGACAAAAGCGGTCGCGACCTGCAGGAAGCTATCGTCGCCAGTATCCGAGACAAAAAGGACGACCTGACCGGTGCCGCCGAAACCCAGGGCACCACCCCGCGCCGTCTCACGGACCTCATCGGCTCGCTCTGCGACCTGACCTCCGGCAGCGGCGACAAGGGTACCCCCGTCGTCCATATCCAGGGTTATTTCGACAATCTGGCCTCATCCTGAATGAGGTCGCCAGCAAGGAGACAGACATGCGTCTTCATATAGCCAAAAATCCCCTCATCTTAGCAATGCTGGTGGCTCTGGTCGCCGGCAGCCTCCGGGCCGACCGGGAACTGACCCCCGAGCGCGAGGCCAACCGCAAAAAAGTTGCCACCAACCTCGCCGAACGGCAGACGCTCGCCGGGGACAACGACGACCTCCTCGTTGGTCGCGGCTTTATTGCCGACCGCAAGCAACGCAAGCTGACACTGGATGCCGAGGCAACCGGTATCCAGGCCCGCCAGATCGTCGAATTCCCCATCATTACCGAGAACAGCAGTCACGATTACGAGGCACTCTTTGCGGCCTTCGCCAAGCCCAGCGAGATTGTCAAAGCTCTGGAGTTCATCGGTGTCAAGCGCGGCCGTCCCGCTTCACCCGCTTCGCTCAACCTCTGGCCCAAGGGTGAAAGGGTCGATATCACCGCCGTCTTCCCCGACGGTACCCGTCACCCCATCGAAAAGATGATCCTCGACGCAAGTGCCAATGACCGCCCCCTGCCCGTCATCGGCTTTATCCACGCCGGTTCGATCTGGACCGAGCGTGACGGCCAGCCGCACTGTGCCGCGGACGATGCCGGTCCCGGCTCGATCGCCTCCTCCTACAACGAGCTGACCACCGTACTGGATATGCCGCGCCTTGCCGTCCAGGGCGAAGTGTACGAACGCTTCCTGGCCAACCCCGAAACAATCCTCCCCAAAGACCAGTTTGTGACGCTCGAACTCACCCCCGAACGGCGCCCCTCAGAGTTTCCGCAGCGTGTGATCGACATGACACTCGAAGTTTCGTCACCGGATCAGTCGCTCGAGATCGGCACCTCCCGCTTCCGGCTGATCGAAGCCGGAGCCGATGCCGACAAGGTCGAGCCTGCAGCACTGGCAGATGTGATCAAGGCCTTTCGCGAGGTTTACCGCCCCCAGCGTGACCCTTACGTGACTCTCGATCTCAACGACAATCTCGCCCTGCAGGCCACGACTGATCTCGCACGTCTCCTGGACAAAATCGACAACGAATTCGGGGCCCGTATCGAGGCTCCCCTCAAGGGGCAGCTCTACTACCGGGCCTTCACACCACGCGAAGACTGGCGTGCCCGCATCGATCGGCCCACCCAGCCCTGCGAACTGCGCTTCACCCGTGGTGAGGACGACAAGCTGTCCGTTTCGCTGGTCCGGATTGAGGAAATCTGGACCGAAAATCCCGACAACCTGCGCCCCGACCTGAAAATCCACGAACAGCCGGTGCCCTCACCGGCCGAACTCCCCGCCCTGCTGGCCGCCACCAAGGTCGAAATGCCGGTTCTGCTCGTCTTTGCACCCGGCGATGCCAGGCTCGGCGATATCATGCCCCACCTCCGACTGATCCAGGAGAGTCACCCCAACATCCACGTTTTTGTCGAATAGCGTTCCCTCCCTGTCACCCGCCCCGCAGCGGCGGCTCCTGACATAAGCAAAGAACGCAGACCAAGCCCGGAAGGAGTACCGTCATGCCCAAGTACAACTACGTCGCCCGTTCCTCTGATGGCACACGTAAAACCGGCACAATCGAAGCGGCGACACCGGCTGAAGCCCGTGAAAAACTGGCAACCGCCGGCGATCAGCCCGTCCTCGTTGTCGAGGCTGGCGGCCGTGGCAGAGTCCTGACTCTGCCACCCTTCCTGCGCAGCCATGGCCTGACCGGCATCCTGCTCGCCACACTGGTGCTGATCGTCGGGGCGGTTTCGGTGAAGATGCTGCAGCGCAAAACTACCGGCGATGCTCCACCGGAGACCTCCCCTACCCTTGAAGTCACTCATAGTGGTGAAGTCCCCGCGGGCCAAGCGACTGAGGCAGCAGCAGACACTACGCTTGAATCGGATTTCGACAACCTGCCTCTAGATGAGCCTCCCACTAGGCCACGACGTCCCGAGCGCGGTGGTCGTTCACAATTCCGCGGCAACCAGCCGGATGCCGAAGTCCGCTACTCGCCGGGCGGCCGCCGCATCGACCGGGTTATCCGGGCACCGGAAAACCTGCAAAAAGACGAAACCATGGACCTGCGCAGTGGAGTCGACCGGATGGTCAACCTCATCGCCAACACCACTCCCGGCATGCCCCCTCCCCCTGCCCCCAACCTGCTCCTGCCGGGTGAAGACATCCTGAAATCACTCGAAGCGGATGTCGTTCTGCTGGCATCGGATGACGATTCGATCGACCGGGCGGCCAATATCGCCTATGCCAAACGCATGATCCGTGAGTATATCGACGAAGGTGGCGATCTCGACACTTTTCTGGATGCTTACCGCAGTGGACTCGAAGAGGCCTTCCGGCACCGTCAGGGGCTCAACCGCGAACTTTTCAACATCTATCGCAACGAAGGCTTCGAGCAGGCCCAGATTTACATGGAAGAAAAGAATGCCGAGCTTGAGGAAGCCGGTATTATGCCGCTGAAGATGCCCAACTTCCCACGGCGTCAAAATTGAACTAAACGGGAGAAACCGTACAAGGCTCATCAGAAGTTGCCCTCCAGCACTGGGACCGCAGGGCTCTGTACCTGCAGGCAATGGCCAACGCGAGAGTCAGGACAAATATGTATAACAGACATTCCTGTCTGTTCAGGGGAAGACGAGAAGAGGCACAAATGCCTGCAGTGCGATAAGGTGGGTTTTTCTCGTTTTGTCGGCCTATCTTTGCCGAAAAGTCTGCTCTCTAAATAATGGTGGGAGATAGTGGACTCGAACCACCGACCCCTTGCATGTCAAGCAAGTGCTCTAACCAACTGAGCTAATCCCCCAGAGCAAACGAGATCAACTTAGCGCATTTGCGGCGCAAAGTCAAATGGTTGCCTCGCCTGGATTTGAACCAAGACAAACTGATCCAGAGTCAGTTGTGCTACCGTTACACCACGAGGCAAGCAACAAACCGGCATGATAGTATATCCCTCGCAGCAAAGGCAAACACTTTTTGCCGTTTTTTTGCGACATTTTTATGAATTGCCTCCAATTCGCGGGCGGGCTATGCTGGTGGATTGGTTTGTCCAATTTTTTATGGCGTACTTTACGGCTCCGGATTTTTATATGAAAACTGACTCCAGTGACTCCTTTACTACTCCAGATATCTGGCTTTCCGCCTGGCTTACAAAACGTTTCTGTGAGGCCTGGCCGGAACATGCTGAAAATTTTGACAACATCCGTGTGAGCGAGGCCAAAAACCCGCAATTTGGCGATTATCAGTGCAACGATGCCATGGCACTGGCCAAAAAGCTGCGGATGCCACCGCGCCAACTGGCGCAGAAGGTATGTGAGACGGACGAGCTGCCGCCGGAAATCGAAAAAATGGATCTGGCAGGCCCCGGTTTCATCAACATTATGCTCAGTACTGAAGCAATTACCAGATGGATCGACCGGATGGCGACAGAGGAGCACTTCGGCATTGCCCAGGCCGGTTCGGGCAAAACTGTAGTGATCGACTATTCGAGCCCGAACGTTGCCAAGCCGATGCATATCGGGCATATCCGCTCAACTGTAATCGGCAATGCTCTCGACCGGCTGTACCGGGCACAGGGATACCGGGTGGTGGCGGACAATCATATCGGTGACTGGGGCACGCAGTTTGGCGTGATCATCATGGGCTACCGTCATTTTGTGGATCACGACAAGCTGGCCGAATCGCCGATCGAGGAGCTGGAACGGGTCTATGTCCAAAGCTACGAAAAAGCCCGTAGCGATGAAGACTGGATGGCGCAGTGCCGGGCGGAACTGGTCAAGCTGCAGGCTGGCGATAAGGAAAACCTCGCCCTCTGGCAGGAGTTTGTCAAACTGTCGCTGGGTGAGTTCGACAAGATTTATGCTCGGCTCGGAGTGAAATTTGATGTCACCCGGGGCGAAAGCTATTACAACGATGCCCTGGCGGGCATCGTGGAGAGATTGACCGGGGACGGCATCGCCATCGAGAGTGAAGGCGCCATGATTGTGGACCTCGAAGAGGAAAATCTCGGGGTCTGTATCGTGCGCAAAAGCGATGGCGGCTTCAACTATGCCACGACCGATATCGCCACCGTCCTGAGCCGTGTGGAAGACTTCAGTCCGTCTAAAATCATTTACGTCACTGACGAGCGGCAGCAGTTGCACTTCCGGCAGTTTTTCCGGGTCTGTCGCATGATGGGTGTGACCGAGGAACAGGTGAAGCTAGACCATGTCTGGTTCGGCTTGATGCGTCTGCCGGAGGGAACATTTTCGACACGTGAGGGCAATGTCATCAAGCTCGAATCCCTGCTGGATGAGGCCGAAACACGTGCCCGAGCCATCCTGGTTGAATCACGTCCGGAATTGCCGGAGGATGAGGCAGGTCGCCTGGCACAGGAGATCGGTATCGGTGCAGTCAAATATGCCGACCTGAGCCAGTCGCCCCAGACGTTGGTGACCTTTACCTGGGAGAAGGCGCTGGCACTCGACGGCAACTCCGGGCCTTATCTGCAATATGCCCATGCCCGCATTTGCAGTGTACGCGACCGTTATCACGAGCAGTTTCCGGGACGCGACCCCGACGCTGAGCCGTTGCAGTTGGAGCTGGAACTGGAGCGTAATTTGGCACTCAAGGTACTGCGTTTTCCGGTAGCCGTACGTGATGCGGCCGAAAATTATCGCCCGAGCCTGCTGGCTGATTATCTTTATGATCTGGCTCAGAACTACAGCTCTTTTTACCAGCAGGTGCCTTTCCTGAAGGCTGAAGAGGGAGAACGCGAAAGCCGCATTCGTCTCTGTGGCCTGGTAGCCGAAGCGCTTAAGCGAGGCCTGTCGCTGCTGGGTATAGCAGCCCCCTCCCGCATCTGATCTGATAACAGGTTTACTGCATCAATGCTGATGCGGTGGCGGTACTTTTGAAGGGTCGAGTGCGATCCGCTGACGCGCAGCTTCGAAAAGCAGAATCGTGGTGGCTGCCGAAACGTTGAGTGAATCGCTCTGGCCCAGCATCGGAATGCGAACCGGTTGATCGGCGGCTGTGAGCCAGATTTCCGAAAGTCCATACTGTTC
>CAZMGQ010000086.1:0-7850 GCA_964565855.1 uncultured Lentisphaerales bacterium
AACAGCCCCCAGGAAGTTCCCAGCGCAAAGGCCGGAATGGCGAGCAGCATAATGCCCAGCTCGGCATATTTCAGGATAACCGTGACACTGCGCTTGCTGTAGCGATCGGAGAGAAAGCCGGCATAAGTCGCCAGAAACATGTAAGGCAGGGCAAAGAGCACGGTGGCAATCGCCAGGGTTTGCCCTTTGCTCTCCGGTGCCAGGCCGATCAGAAACATCTGGATCAGCATTTTGAAGATATTATCGTTCAGGGCACCCAGAAACTGGGTGGCATTATGCCATGCAAAGGCTTGACCCCTGAGTTGTCTAAGATAACGGATTCGTCTTGTCATACTTGAGTCCGGCAATCCTTTAAACTATGTGGAGCACAGTATAGCTGTTTCGGGATAAATCTCCAGCAAAAATTATTCTCTAAAAAGCTTGCTCAAAGGCTTTCAATATGTCACTATAGTCGAACTTGAACGATGAGTAAACAAGGATTAGGAGTCAGCATGCCCCTCACCCCCAAAGGGAATCGCGCCACGGAATTTCAGCCTTTCGAACCCCTGCGAAGTGCCGAGTTGGCTGTCCACTATCTGTCGAACATGACAGACCCTGCCCTGGGCCACCTGCCCTACTGGCTGGTGGGCCTGATGCACAACCCGGCTTTTGCCGAGCACAACCGCGTGGACGATGCCGAGCTGGTGGCTTCCTGGTACGAGGGTCTCTCCTGCGCACGCGAAGTACTGGGCGGCGCCACCGCCGGGGCTGACGTGGAGGAGGCACTCCTGAAACAACTGCTGAAACCCTCCACCTGGGGCCCGCATGGCTTGCGCTTCCCCGAACCGCGCCCCTGGAACGAGCTGATCTACGCCACCTTTCACGAAATGGGCTACGTGCTCTCGGCCCTCAACCGGGCGGCCGAAGTCAACAAAGGCAACAAGGAGATCGAAAAACGCGCCAGCGAACTGGTGCGCGGGCTGCGCGATCTGGTGCTGGACTACAAGATCCGGACCCCCTGGATCGGCCCCTCGGACATGACCGAGCCGACCTATGCCTTCCCGAACGATATCTTCCTGCGCGAGAAGGGGTTTGACCTTTCGATCACCACCGGCACCGGCGAAGCCGTACTGCGCAATGCAGTGCTGATTACGCCGCTGGTTGACCGCTACGCCGCCACCGGCGACGAAGTTGCACTCGATCTGGCGACCGGACTGGCTAACCACCTGATCGGCATGAGCCACTACTTCAACTTCAAGATGGAGTTTTTCGGCCATGTCCATTCGGCGGTCTGGACGGCGATCGGCCTCGCCAAACTAGGCCGGTTGATACAGCAGGACCGGTATGTCGCCAAGGGCAAATCGATTTATGACTATGTACGCCGCTCCTCATCGGCCTTCGGCTGGGTGCCGGAATACATGCAGTGGCAACTGATCGCGGACGAACGTTCCGAAACCTGCTGTATCAAGGACATGATCATCTGTGCCCTCGAGCTGGTGGACTGCGGTTTCCCCGAATACTGGGACGACGTCCACCGCTTCTGGCGCAACCACCTCACCGAAAACCAGATCTGCGACACTCGCTTTGTCGCCACGGGCGAAGAAGAGATGGAAGAGACTGCCCAGCGCACCTGGCGCGACATGCCGAACCGCATCCTGGGTGGCTTTTCGGGCGGCTCGCTCCCCAATGCCAATCCGCTGGCACGCTTCCGCTCCCTGGCCGGCTGCTGCTCGGGCACAGCCCCCCAGGGCATGCTGGCAGCCTGGCGCATGGCTACGGAATACCGGCGCGGGATCCTGACGGTCAACATGCCGGTCAACAAGGATTTTGCCCAGGCCAAGGTCGAGGTCGGCTATCCCAACGAAGGCGTCATCCGCATCACACTCAAGAAAAACTGCCGCGTCATGGTACGGGTCTTCCCCTGGATGCCGACACCGCATGAAGGCACGGTCGATGGCCGTCCGGCGGGTCTCGAACGGCGCGAAGATCTGGTTTTCTTCCCACAGTGCGAAAAAGGCGCCGTCCTCGAACTGCACCACGACCTCAAGACGCGGCGCGTCATGGAACATGTGGCCGGCAACGACTACTTCGGTATCTGGCGCGGCCCCGACATGATCGACATCCTGCCGCACGGCCAGTCCTACCGGCTCTATCAGCGCATCAAGGGCGTCGAAAAAGAGTGCCCAGAACCGGTGGCCGAGCCGACCTCGGGCGAGCTGGAAACATTCACCGAGCCGCCGCCCATGAAAGAGACGCGCCTCAACCGCCGCAAGGCACCGCGGATTTAGCCTCCCGGGGGCAACAGCCCTCGTCCTTCGCGCCCTCCGCTCTCTCAGGCCGCCGGTTCGTCGGCTCCGGCGAGGTGCGCGAGGGCTTCGCTGACCGGCGTATCGACCCGCTCGCCGTTCAGAAAAATACTGATCGCGCTACAGCCCTGCTTCTGCAGAAAACGCAGTGCCGCCACAAAGTGTTCGCCCACATGGCCCGGCTCGTGCGCATCGCCGGCCACCACAATCGGGATATTGCGCTCTACAGCACCGGCATAGAGTACCGGGTCCCAGTAAAGCAGACCGCCGGTATTGATCTCGAGGGCTACACCAGTCGCGGCCAACCGGTCGAGGAACAGGTTTACAATATGCGGCAGGCGGGTGGTCCTGCGCTTCAGCATCACGTTGCAGAGGTGAGGATGTGCCAGTGCCGCAAAGAGACCACTTTCGGCCGCCCGGGCCATCAGGTCGAAATAAGTCACCTCAAACTGATTGCCGTCCGATGGTTTGGCATAGGCCTGAAAGTTGGGAAACTGACAGTGGACCGACCCCAGGACATAGGTGAAGGGATGCTGGCTGATCTGCTCGCGCACGAAGTTTTCATACTCCGGCAGATAGTCGCATTCGATCCCCAGCCGGACATCGAGCGCACCACGGTAATATTGGCGGGTTCGCTCAATGACAGCGATATATGAAGGCATCAGGGCCGACTGCAGACGCCCCTGATGCTGGTAGGTCGAAGGCATCGGGTTGTGTTCGGTAAAGATGATGCCCGTCAGCCCCTGCTTGATTGCCCGTTCGCAGTAGTCGTGTGTGGCACCGGTGGCATGACCGCAGAAAATGGTATGTGCATGCGATTCATAGACCACCGGTTTATCGGTATCTTCGCCGGGAAAACAGATACTGGGAATAGAAACCATGGCTGCAAGGACGGTAAAAACCAGCAGACGCTCTGTGACAGCCCCCGGTAATCACGGAGGGCCGTCCGGGGCCCGTCCCGCAGAACGAGCCCCGCCGGAATCAGTCGTAGAGACCCTGAGCGGCTTCCTTGACCAGGCGCAGGGCGATGATTTCGCGCTGAATCTGGTTGGTGCCCTCATAGATTTGCGTGATCTTGGCGTCGCGCATCATCTTTTCGACCGGATACTCCTTCATGTAGCCATAGCCACCGAGCACCTGGACGGCATCCGTCGTAACCGACATGGCCGCATCCGAAGCATAGCACTTGGCCATGGCCGAGAGCTTGCTGACATCTCTGGCACCGCTATCCATATAACGGGCGCAGCGATAGGTCAGGGCACGCGCACTTTCGACCTTCATCGCCATGTCGGCCAGCATGAACTGCACACCCTGGAAGGCACTGATCGGCTTGCCGAACTGGCGCCGCTCACGCGAATACTTGATCGCACATTCGAGTGCGCCAGTCGCGATGCCGAGAGCCTGGGCGGCCACACTCGGGCGCGAGGCGTCGAGCGTCCGCATGGTGGCGATAAAGCCCATGCCTTCGCGCATCAGAATGTTGTCCTTGTGCACGCGGCAGTCCTGAAAAATCAGCTCGCGGGTCGCCGAGGCCCGGATACCCATCTTGTTTTCCTTCTTGCCGAAGGTGAAACCCGGCGTGTCCTTCTCGACGATGAACATGCTCGCTCCACGGGCACCCTTGTTACGGTCGGTCATGGCGGCAATCGTGTAAATCTCGGCTTCGCCACCGTTGGTGATCCACTGTTTGGTACCGTTGAGAATATAGTAGTCGCCGTCGCGGACGGCGGTAGTCTGGATGGCGGCGGCATCTGAGCCGGCGTTGGGCTCGGTCAGGCCGAAGGCGGCCAACCGCTCGCCCGAGGCGATCTGGGGCAGGTATTTCTGCTTCTGTTCTTCGCTACCGCAGAGCAGGATCGGATAGGTGCCCAGGCCGGTACCGAAAAGCGCCAGGGCAATACCGGCATCGTATTTCGAAAGCTCTTCCACTGCCACGACCACGTCCATGGTCTCGCCACCGAGCCCGCCATATTCTTCCGGAATGAAAACGCCGAACAGGTCGGCCGCTGCAAATTCCTTCACTATCTCCCAGGGAAACTCCCCGGTTTCGTCGTAATGTTCCCGTACCGGTACCATTTTTTCGATTCCGATACGCCGACACAGTTCACGAATCATGACCTGCTGTTCGTTGAGTTCGAAGTCCATCCGTTTCTCTCCAGAATACAGGCTTGCTCAAGCCCGCAGTGTTTAGATTGAGCCGTCTCTATTTAACGACATGACCCAGTAGCATATCGACTTAGCCACGGCGCGGCAAGCTTCAAAACAGCCGCCAAACAGCGTAGTTGCTGCTTTTTCTCACAAAGGTTGCCCCTCGTTGATGATCAAACAACAGTGAGGGCACCTTGGAGTTATCCCTTGCCATACATGTCATGCCGTGCAGCCAGCCCGGCAAGTGTCATCTGTTCCTGTATTTCATCATGAGGGATCAGCAGATACCGCCAGGGGTTACCTCCTGTTTGAACCGCCAAGTTTTTCAGTTTCTTCATTTCTTGGCGTCTTGGCGTTACTATCTCTCCTGCTTGATTGAACCGCCAAGGCGCCAAGATCGCCAAGATTGGGAGAGAGAATGACACGTTTAATGCCGT
Source organism: uncultured Lentisphaerales bacterium (assembly GCA_964565855.1). GTDB lineage: Bacteria > Verrucomicrobiota > Kiritimatiellia > RFP12 > JAZUKQ01 > CAZMGQ01. The sequence goes on from CAZMGQ010000086.1 coordinate 4,871, forward strand.
GCTTGAGTAACGAAACTTTGAAGTTGATAAGGAGGCCAAGCGGCAGATCAAGTGCTTTGAGGTAGGACATGATCTGTGCGGTATGGATGGGTGCCATAGTGTCAACAGCCTTAAGTTCAACGACCAACCTGTCTTTTACAAACAAGTCCAGCCGTCCTTCCCCGATGGAGTGGCCTTTGTAATCCAAATGGACAGACTTTTGTCTCTCGAACTCTATGCCTCGCAGCTCCAATTCTACCGCCAACGCCTCTTCATAGACACTCTCCAGAAATCCCGGCCCCAATACCCGATGCACCTCAATGGCGGCTCCAATTACAGCACTGGCCAATTCATCAATTTCTCTGTCCGGCTCTCTCATGATCCCTCTCCTACGGCGTCTTGCTGATTCATAACTTTCATCCCCTCGGCGTCTTGGCGTTACTATCTATCCTGCTTGATTGAACCGCCAAAGCGCCAAGAGCGCCAAGAAGAAATTTTCTCTCCTCCTCTCCCCTTGGCGTCCTTGGCGTCTTGGCGGTTAGTTTTCTTCACTCAGTGTCCCTGGCGACTTAGCGGTTAGTCTCTGCATCTCCTACCTCTTCCCCTGAACTGGATCATGCATGAACAAGACATGGTAGCCTCCAGCCAATTGTTTATCAATAACTCACGGATATTTGCAGGGTTTTACGTTAAAAAGTATGTGGAAAATTGAAATCTCTGCTGAAATTTGCGTTGCGGTGAAGCGGGGCAGTGTCTAGACTCTGCCACAACTGCCATGTCCATCACGACCGAGTCAAAGTGACCGAAGATTCTTCCATCCTGGATTTTCTGACCGAGTTTCTAACTCCCGAACATACACAGTCGGTGCTGATTGTGTTGCGGGGGATTTATTTTGCCGTTTTCGCCTGGCTGCTCCTGCGGCTTTTCTTCGCACGTATCGCCGGCCGCCGCCAACCCCAGCGCGGCATGAGGCTGGTGGTGCTGCTGGTAACGCTGGCCTTCCTCGCCATCTATGCCTATCAGGCCACCTGGCAACTGGCGGGGTTTGTCAGGCCGAGCTTTGTCTCCTTCATGGAACGTCACGATCCGCGCCCCAGCCGCGCCGCCAAACGACTGGCCCGGGGCCGTATTTTCGACCTCTTCGGCCAGGTGCTGGCACATTCCGACGAGACTTCGGCCGGCTACCGCCACTATCCCGCCGGGCCGGCACTGGCCCACACGGTGGGCTACCGCCACCCCTTCTACGGCATGACCGGCATCGAACGGGCGGCGGATCCCCTGATCAGCGGCTACATGATCGAAACTCGCGAAGACCTCGAACGGGTGGGCCGCAATGCCCTGCGCGAACAGCGCGAGGTGGGCACCAACCTCGTCCTGACCATCGACGCGGGCCTCCAGCTCTTTGCCTACAACCTGATGACCAACCGTCCGGGCGCAATCGTGGCCCTCGACCCGGCCGACGGTTCGATCCGCCTGCTGGTGACCTCGCCCTCGTACGATCCCAACAACTTCGACCCGCGTCTCAACCGCTCCCCCGACCTGCCGCTGCTCAACCGGGCCCTGCACGGTCGCTATCCGCCCGGCTCGACCTTCAAGCTGGCAACGGCTGCCCTGGCACTCGAACAGAACGTGCCCGACAAGCTCTACTGCGATGCAGCAGGCTATACCGCGCCGGGGGCACGCCGTCCGATCCGCGACCACGAATATTACGATTACGAACGCAAGGGCTTGCAGTGGGGCGGCTTCGGTACCATCGGCCTCTCGGTGGCCTTCGCCAAATCTTCCAACACTTACTTTGCACAAGCCGGGGTGCGAGCCGGAACCGACCCCTTTAATGAACTGACCGAACGGCTCTGGATCAACGGCCGGATCCCGATCTACGAAGGGCCGGGCGGCAGTCTGATTTCGCAGCGTGGCAACGTGCCGATACTGGGACGCGGCGAACGGCGTGAGCTGCCGCAGCGCTCGATCGGCCAGGGACGGTTGTTGATTACGCCGCTGCATGTGGCGATGCTGGTCTCGGCTGTGGCGGCGGATGGTCAGCTCTGGCGTCCGCGACTGCTCGAAACCGAAGCACCGCAGCGATTGCCGCAGGTGATGCGTCCCCGGACGGCGCGGCGGTTGCGCGAGATCATGCGCGACGCTGTCCGCAGCGGTACCGGACGCGCGGCGGATATTCCCGGCCTCGAGGTCTGTGGCAAAACCGGCACAGCGCAAAACCCCGGCGGGGCCGACCACGGCTGGTTCGCCTGTCTGGCACCGGCATCGCAGCCGCGCCTGGCCCTGGTGGTGCTTGTGGAGGGTGCCGGCTATGGCTCACGCTCGGCTCTGCCGGTGGCGGCCGAAATTCTGCGCGAGGCGGCAGCTCGGGGTCACCTCGAAATGGAGGTGAATCAGTGAGCGGACGCAAATCCAGCGCAAACCGCGACCAATTTGCGGAGCTTTTTGCCAGTCAGCCTGCCGCACGATCGGGCGCAGGTCCGGGCCGGACCGGCAATGATGAAACTTCTGCTTCAGACACAGAGTCGCGTGTGGCGGCCCGACGTCCGGCACCGCGCCTTTTCCTGGGTACGGCTTTTGTATTGGTCTCCTGTGCCTATGCTTCGGCACTCGTCGTGCGGCTGGCCAATGCACCGGTACTCACCCGCTACCATTTTCTGCCACTGGCGGTTTATGCCCTGGTGCTGCTGGCGACGGGCACAATACTGCGGCTGGTACGCTACCGGGGGGATGGCCCGCTGGTGGGGGCCGTGCTGGCTCTCTGCGGTCTGGGGATCGTGATCCAGTTCCGTATCGGCACGCGCCAGCTCAGCCACGGCTTCAACGTTACCGAGCTGGCCTTTCCACTGGGCGTACTGGGCATGCTGGTAGTTTTCCTGATTTTTCGCCGCCAACGTCACGAAAAACTTGCCGCCACCTGGCTGGCCTGTCTGATCGCCTCCGTCCTGACGGTGGGGGCAGTGTTGGTGGGCTACGAGCCGCTGATGCCGCTCCGCTTGGG
>CAZMGQ010000087.1:0-7827 GCA_964565855.1 uncultured Lentisphaerales bacterium
CGGTGGCCCTGGTGGACAAAAATACCGCCTATCAGTTGCTGGCCGAACAGTGGGAACTGATTGCGATCGATCTGGAGATTCTGCAAACCGAGGGTCTGACGGCGGCGACGGTGGTCGAGCCGAATATGGTCAGCAAAAAGGTGAGGGGTGTCGATACCGAGGTGCAGGAGGGCTGGCGCGGCAGGGTGTTGCCCTTTGAGCTGGTGCAGGCACATTATCTGCAAGATGAACTGGGGCAGCTCACCGCACAACAGAACCGTCTGACCGAAATCGAAGCCGACTGTAGCGAGATGCTGGAAAATCTGGACGAAGAGGACAAAGAGAGCCTGATCAGCAGCGAAATCCTCAATGAAAACGGCGACAGATGGCGCAATGCGGCTGTTATCAGAGAGGCGAAAGACCTGCGTGCCGAGTCCGGGACAGGCGGTGCTTTCAGCGAGGATAGTCTGGAGGCGCAAATCATTCAGTTGGCGCTGTGGATTGAAGAAGAGAGGACGCTGAAAAAGGCAGTGAAAGAGGGCGAGGAGGCACTGCATCTGCAAACCAAAAGCAGGCTGGAAAACCTCAGCACAGCACAGGCCCAATTACTGTTGCAGGCCAAGTGGATCAATCCGCTGACTGAGCAACTGGAGCAACTGGCGGCCCAGCCCAGGACAACCCTGGCCGGCAAGCTGCAGGCACTGGTGGAGAAGTACCGGATCACCTTTGCCGACAATGCCCGGGCTATTTCTGAGACCAGTCAGGAACTGGCCGGGATGATGGATGAGCTGACCGGCAGTGAATTTGACCTCAAAGGCATCGCCGAACTGCAAAAACTCCTGCAAGGAGGCGGCAAAGAATGAGTGATGTAGCAAAAAGGAAAGTGCCTGAGATAAGGTTTGAGGGGTTTGAGGAGGAGTGGGAAAACCTCCATTTTGATGATTTGTTTTCTGTAAACAACAACAAATCATTGCAAGTAAAGGCGTCAGAATACTTGAGTTATGGAACTTATCCAATTGTCGACCAAGGACAAGATCTCATTGCTGGATATACTAATAAAGAACAAGCACACAGGGATGTTCCGGTCATTGTTTTTGGTGACCATACTCGATGTCTTAAATGGGTGAATTTTGCCTTCTGCCCCGGTGCTGATGGAATACAAATTCTAAAATCCAGGTTCCATGTTTTGTTTAGCTACTACTTGTTATCGGCTATAGATATTCCGAACATGGGCTACAACCGTCACTTGAGCCTACTGAAGGAAAAAGAATTTATCCTGCCACTGGATAACAAGGAACAACAAAAAATCGGCAATTTCTTCAAGCATCTGGACGCTAGCATAAATCAGCACCAGACAAAGCTCGACAAGCTGCAAAGCCTGAAGCAGGCGATGTTGCAGAAGATGTTTCCGCGGGGCGACGCCAGAGTGCCAGAGATCAGGTTTGAGGGGTTTGAGGGGGAGTGGGAGGAGAGGGAGCTGGGGGAGATTTGTAATATTATTGGCGGCGGAACACCAAGTACATTAGTTGCAGAGTATTGGAACGGCAGTATTGACTGGTACTCGCCAACCGAAATAGGTAAAAAAGTTTATGCTGATGGAAGTGTAAGAAAAATAACTCAAGCAGGGCTAGAAAGCTCTTCTGCTCAAATGCTACCAGCTAACCGAACAGTCTTGTTTACTAGCCGTGCTGGGATCGGTGACATGGCAATCCTTCGACACGAAGGGTGTACGAATCAGGGCTTCCAATCATTAGTGCTAAACAATGAGGTAGACTCATATTTTATTTATTCTATGGGTTATCTAATAAAAGAGTACGCTTTAAAGCACGCTTCAGGGTCAACCTTTCTGGAAATATCCAGTAAGCAGTTAGGAAAAATGTCATTGCTCCTACCTTGTAACAAGGAACAGCAAAAAATCGGCGCTTATTTCCGCAAGCTTGATGAGCTGATCGCCCTGGAGCGGACGCAACTGGATAAACTGAAGCAGATCAAAGAAGCGTGTCTGAGCGGGATGTTTGTGTAGGGGCGGGTGTGGAGGGCATGCCCCGTGGCTGTGGTGGAGAGGGAGGCTGCCGAGGCGGGTGAGGCAAGATGCAGGGTGGTGCGGTAGTTATCAGTCTGACTCTCTACGCTCGCCAGACAATAGTAACCGCTGGGTACCTCTGCGCTCGCCAGACAATAGTAACCGCTGGGTGGCTATGTGCTCGCCAGACGATAGGCGTCGGGGGTGGCTATGCGCTCGCCAGACGATAGGCGTCGGGGGGAGGCTATATGCTTCGCAGACAACAGGCATCGGGGGTGCCCTGCGCTCGCCAGACGATAAGCGACAATTGACAAGCGTAGTGAGTCAATTGGCTACACCGATAGCCCCCTTTGGACACGTACTATCCACAGCATCGGCACTACTCCGGCACAGAAAATCCGAAGAGCTTCAGCTTGGCACGCAAGAGCTGCCCCAGAGCGGGAAGATCCCTCGGATAGACCGATATCAGACGCTTTCCTTCCTGCTGATATAGCGTCTGCTTCTTGTACATGCTCATCTTGTATTGAGCCGTATCGAGCCCCCAATACTCTATATATAGATCGAACTCCGGCAGATAGAAATCGGGCCTGATCTGAAATTCGCCAATGATTCTGAATTTGGCATCGTAGCGATAGGCGATACCGTGGGCGGTGAGCCACTCGGCGATTCTACGCTCGCCGGTGGACTGCACAATGGTGCCATCCCGTGCCTCAACCGTCTTGTTCAGCTCCACCTGCATCTCGAAGTTGCGCCGTTCCAGAAAAACCTCATCGAAGCATCTGTCACAGTATATACGCTGAAATGCGGCTTCGGCCTGTGCTCGCTCGTCTTGGCTGACGCTGGCAGCACAGCGCTGGCAGCGTGCATTGATATTGGCGGCTTTATCGGAGAGAGTCAGCTTGATGGTCTCGACTGTGCGGGCAGCCGCGGTCCGTACATATTCGCGACGTGCCGGGTTGCGGGCGACATCCTGCAAGTCCGGGATGGCAGCGGCAGCGGCTGCGCCGCACTTCTGCAGAGCCCGGATGGCGTATTGCTGCGTCTGTGGGTGGCCGGCATCGCGCGCCAGCGGCATAAGCACCGTTACTGCCCTCTCTATATCTACCCCGAACTCCACCAGCTTGCCGATCGCCGAGGCCGCCAGACGCTGAATCTCATGTGAGGGGAGTGCCATCAGCTCGATCAGCTCCGGCAGTGCCGCCGGGTCGCCACTGCGTCCGAGTGCCAGAGTGCGCTGACGTGCCGCCTGGTGGTCAGTCGGTAGCATGGGGCTCTTCATAGACTCGCGCCTTTCTTTTGTTTTTGATCAACTCGCTACGCTTGCTGATCGCTCGGGGTGCGGTTGGTGCGCTTGCTGATCTTTGTGTCTGCCAAGTGCCGTGCTCGCTGGTCGCTTTGCTTGGCTCGCTATTCATTATGCCCTTTTATGCCATGTCGGGCAATGCGGCATCAAATTATCGATCTGTTCAGCTATAGGCCGCAGATTGGCGAGCGTGGCGCGTCGGTCGGCTACCCGAGAGGCCACCACTATAGTGCTCTTGCCTGCATCGCGGGCGGTTTGTTACGATCAGGCCGCTCTAAGTGATGAGACACCCACCTTTAAGCCATGACCACCTTTACCAGAGAAGCTGATTTTGAAGCGGCCCTGATCCGGGAGCTGACGCGTCGCGGTTGGGAGGAGCGGGTGATAAAAAACCCTACCGAGCAGGAGCTGCTGGACAACTGGGCGGCGATCCTCTTCGAAAACAACCGGGGCATCGACCGGCTGAACGATGTGCCGCTGACCGATGGCGAAATGCAGCAGATCCTGGAGCAGATTGTAGAGCTGCGTACCCCGCTGAAGCTGAATGGTCTGATCAACGGCAAAACCATCACGATCACGCGCGACAATCCGGCGGACGAGCTGCACTTCGGCAAAGAGGTGAGTCTGAAGATCTACGATCGCTACGAGATTGCGGCCGGTCAGAGCCGCTACCAGATTGTGCAGCAGCCGCAGTTCAAGCGGGCGCATGAGCTGGCGCGCGACCGGCGGGGCGACCTGATGCTGCTGATCAACGGCATGCCGGTCTTTCATATCGAGCTGAAGCGCAGCGGTGTGCCGGTGAGTCAGGCCTACAATCAGATCCAGACCTATGCCCGTGAGGGGGTCTTCAGCGGACTCTTTGCGCTGGTGCAGATCTTTGTGGCGATGGAGCCGGATGATGCGCTCTACTTTGCCAATCCCGGGCCGGATGGCCAGTTTAACCGCGACTTTGCCTTCCGCTGGGCGGACTTCAACAACGAGCCGATCAACAACTGGAAGGACCTGGCCGCCAGGTTGCTCTATATCCCGATGGCGCACCAGTTGATCGGGTTTTATACGGTGGCGGATGAGGCCGATGGCGTGCTGAAGGTGTTGCGCAGCTACCAGTACTATGCCGCGCGAGCCATCTCAGATAAAGTCGCCAGGACAGACTGGGAGAACCCCGACCGGCTGGGGGGCTATATCTGGCATACGACCGGCTCGGGCAAGACACTGACCAGCTTCAAGTCGGCCCAGTTGATCGCCGGCTCGCAGGATGCCGACAAGGTGGTCTTTGTGCTCGACCGGATCGAGCTGGGTACCCAGACCCTGGAAGCCTACAAAAACTTTGTCGGAGCCAGCGGCAGTGTGCAGGCCACCGAACACACGGGGGTGCTGGTGAGCAAGCTCAAAAGCAACGCCCCGGCTGATACGCTGATCGTGACCTCGATCCAGAAGCTGAGCCGCCTGAAGGATGACCCCGGCGGACCCAGCGCGGTTGATATGGCACAGATCCGGCAGAAGCGCATCGTCTTTATCGTGGACGAGTGCCACCGCTCGACCTTTGGCGACATGCTCTACGATATCAAGCGGTCTTTTGCCGGAGCGATCTTCTTCGGCTTTACCGGCACACCGATTCATGAGGAGAACCGGCGCAGGGAGAGCACCACCAGCGACGTCTTCGGTGACGAGCTGCATCGGTACAGCATTGCCGACGGGATTCGCGACAGGAATGTGCTGGGGTTTGACCCTTATCAGGTGGCGACCTTCAGGGATAGTGATATCCGCCGGGTGATCGCACTGCAGGAAGCCAGGGCCGTGAGCGTGGAAGAGGCTCTGGACGATGAGGACAAAAAAGCGGCCTTCAACCGCTTTATGCAGGAAGTACCCATGGCGGGCAGTCGGGATGCCATGGGCAACTACCGGAGGGGCATCGAGGATTATCTGCTCATGGCTCAGTATCGTGCGCCTGAACACCGGGCGGCGGTGGTGCAGGATATTGCCCACAACTGGCAGGTGCTGAGTCAGAACAGCAAATTCTACTCCCTCTTTGCCACCAGCAGCATCGTTGAGGCGATTCAGTACTACCGGCTGATCAAAGAGTTGCAGCAGGCGGGGAGCTTTCCGTCACTCAACTTTACCGTGCTCTTTGATCCGCATATCGACTTTGATGAGGGCGACCCGGCAGATACGACGCTGAAACATGAGGGGTTGCTGGAGATACTGGAGGATTACAATCAGTGCTTTAAGACAAAATTTGACCTGGCCAACCATGCGGCCTTCAAGAAAGATCTGGCGAACCGGCTGGCACGTAAAGAGCCTTATGTACACAGCGACGATGATCTGCGCCAGCCGCTGCATCTGCTGATTGTGGTGGACCAGATGCTGACCGGCTTTGACTCCAGGTGGGTCAACACACTGTATCTCGACAAGCTGCTCGACTATGAGATGGTGATCCAGGCTTTTTCACGCACCAACCGCCTCTTCGGACCCGACAAGCCCTTCGGCACGATCCGCTACTATCGCAAACCCCACACCATGACACGCAACATGGAGGCGGCGGTGAAACTCTACTCCGGTGACAAGCCGATGGGGCTCTTTGTCAGCCGTCTGGCCGACCATGTGGCCGAGATAAACCGCTGTTTTGCCGAAATCAGTGCTATTTTTGGAGTCGAAAAGGTGGAGAGCTTCAAGACTCTGCCCAAAGATAAGGCGGCCTGTCAGGCTTTTGCCAGGAGCTTCAACCAGTTGCAGGCACTGCTGGAGGCGGCGCGGGTGCAGGGGTTCAACTGGGAGACCGGCGTATATCATCGTGAAGATAGCACAGACGGTAGTGTAACTCTGAGACTGACGCAGCAGGACTACCTGACACTGCTGCAGCGCTATAAAGAACTCGCTGCCGGTGGTGCTGAAGGCGGTAGCGGTACCGGTGAGGCTGCGATCTATGACCTCGATACGCATATCACCGAGATCGACACCGACAAGATCGACAGCGACTACATGAACTCGCGTTTCGAGAAGTACCTCAAGGAGCTGGATGGCGATGATCCGGTCGCCAAAGAGGCGGCATTGGCGGAGTTGCACCGTTCCTTTGCCAGCCTCTCGCAACAGAATCAGCGCTATGCCGAACTGTTGCTGAACGACTTCCTGCGGGGCGATGTTGCGATCAGGCCCGGATACACCTTCCGTGACTATCTGACCGAGTATCAGGCCGGTGTCAGGCAGAAAAAGATCAGGAACGTAGTCGACTTTCTGGGTGTTGATGAGGAACTGCTGAAAGATTTTGTGAGTACGCGCGTGACCGACGCCAATATCAATGAGTACGGACGCTTTGACCGGCTGAAGGCCAGTGTTGACAGGGAAAAGGCCCGGAAATATTTTGCAGCGAGGGAGAGCGAGCCGTTGCGTCCGTATGAGACCAACATCAAGGCTGATAAGCTGTTGCGCAGGTTTGTTCTCACAGGAGAGTTTGATGCCGCGGAAGAGGGGGTGGAAGGGTAGGGGCGGCGTACCGACATGTCGCCTGCCCTGGGTTGCGCTGGCTCGGGATAAGATTAAATCCGTAATCTTGCAAATGAAACGCCAGATTACGGTTTTTTGATGGAGGGTGAGCGTCCTCGCGAACCGCAGGGGGCAAAACCTGCGTTCGGTTCGCGAGGACGCTCACCCTCCAGATGGGCGTTTTCTAGTACTTTTTTCTTTGCTGCTTCTGGCGGCTTTTCTTCTGCACCTCTCTGTGCCACAGGCAGGAATGCCTGTGATACAATCGGGTCTGCGTTCGGTTCACGAAGACGCTCACCCTCCAGATGGGCGTTTTCTTGTGTTTTTTGTTTTGCTAATTCAGGCGGTGCGCCCTGCCTTTGTGGCAGTGTCCGGACTCTGTGACCCCGAGCATCGCGAGTCGTGGGTCGCTTGTCGCGAGTCATGCGGCCTGCTGGCCGAAGCCTGCAGGTACGGAGCCCTGCGGTCCCAGTGCTGGCGTTCGGTTCGCGAGGACGCTCACCCTCCAGACGTGCGCTTAGCTTTTCTTCTGTACCTCTCTGTGCCACAGGCCACAGGCAGGAATGCCTGTGATACAATCGGGTCTGCGTTCGGCTCACCACCGGTTCGCCCTCCAGATTGGCGTTTGTCTGGGCTTTTTATTTTGCCGTTTCTCGGTCTTTTTCTGCCTTTTGCAATTTTTTTACTTTTTCTCGAAAAGGGGGTTGACAGGGGTTCGGGGGTTGGTGTAGGGTTTGCGGTCGCGTTACGGGCAGGAGGTTCAGGAACATCTGTTCTTGTGAGTCTCCGATACCGGTAGCGCGCGCCACTGGCAGTGGTCAGAATATTTTCAAAATATTTTGCCACACCCCCTTGACAGGGTGGTCCCAAGTGTGCTAGGGTGATCTTCCGCGTCGCTCAAAGGGGCTTTTCGGAGCCTCAGTTACTGACTGCGCGGAAATTTGATCTTTGAAAAGTGGAAAGGCTTTTTTCCTGGCTACTGCGCCATTTTTGATGTCTCAGGCGTTTTTGCGGAGGCGGCGTGGTTTGCTTTGGAGGAAGA
>CAZMGQ010000088.1:0-7809 GCA_964565855.1 uncultured Lentisphaerales bacterium
TACCGCTGCCACCTGTGACCACTGCCACTTTACCGGAAAGATCTACCTTGAAGGGAATACCCATTGCTTTACTCCTGTCTGAATGACTATAAACCAGTTGATTGATAAACAGAGTTATTATGGACTAAAATCGGCTGCCGAGGCAAATGAATTGCTTTTTTCATTACTTGACATCACAGGGGCCGTGTGGCTACAATTTCGCGGCGACTTGCTTGAAAGAAAGGTTTTTAGAAATGGGTAACGCTATCCTGCCGCAGGCAGCCGTCTTGATGGTTGCCGGCATGACGATTGTTTTTATTGTTCTCTATGTTCTGGTGCTGGTTATGCGTGGTGTGGCTATGGTTTTGCCGCGCTTTAATTATCTACTGCCGGAAGAGCAGCCCAAGGCCAGCGCGGCACCGGCCGCCAGAGCTGCTTCGGACGATACGGCCGTTGCGATCGCAATTGCGGTAGCCGCTGACCGGGCTCGCTAAGGTCAGCCTTTTTCTCATAAACCTTCCCTATTACTGTTAACAGCCTCTGAAAAACGGAGTAACTTGTGGCTAAAAAAAGAATCAACTTCATGTGTACCGCCTTTCGCGATGGCTTCCAGTCAGTTTACGGCGCCCGCGTTCTGACCGAAGACTTCATGCCAGCCGTCGCTGCGGCACGTGAAGCGGGAATCAACTATTTTGAATCGGGTGGCGGGGCCATGTTCCAGTCACCGATTTTTTATTCGAACGAAAACTCTTTTGATGCGATGGATCGCTTCCGTGAGGTGGCCGGCCCGGACGCCAACCTCCAGACCCTCGCGCGCGGCGTCAATATTGTGGCGCTTGACTCGGCCTCGTCCGATGTGATTCGTCTCCATGCCGAGCTTTTCAAAAAGCACGGCGTGACCACGATCCGCAACTTCGATGCACTCAACGACGTCAACAACCTGATCCACTCCGGCAAGTGCATTCATGAGGCCGGTCTCAAACACCAGGTAGTCGTGACCATGATGGCGCTGCCCCCGGGCTGCGAAGGGGCGCATGATCCTGATTTTTACGAAAAAACCCTGCGCAGCATTCTCGATTCGGGCCTGCCCTTTGACTCGGTCTGCTTCAAAGACGCTTCGGGTACCTCGGTGCCGTCGATCGTCCACGAGACCATCAAGCGTGCCCGCAAGCTGGTGCCGGAAGGCGTGACGCTGCAGTATCATACGCATGAAACGGCCGGTTGCGGCGTACTGGCCTACAAGGCCGCGCTGGATGCCGGTGCCGATTGCATCGACCTCTCACTCTCGCCGGTTTCGGGCGGCACCAGCCAGCCCGACGTCATCGTGATGTGGCATGCCCTGCGGGGTACCGAGTATGACCTCGGGGTCGATATCGACAAGGTACGCGAAGCTGAGAAAATCTTCGGCGAATGCATGAAGGACTACTTCCTGCCCCCCGAAGCCACCAAGGTCGAGCCGATGATCCCCTGGTCGCCCATGCCCGGCGGTGCCCTGACAACCAACACCCAGATGCTGCGCGACAACAATCTGATGGATCACTACAACGACATGATTCAGGCGATGTCGGAAGTTGTCCAGCGTGGCGGTTTCGGCACCTCGGTCACGCCCGTTTCGCAGTTCTACTTCCAGCAGGCCTTCAACAACGTCATTATGGGGCCCTGGAAGAAGATCGCCCCCGGCTACGGCCGCATGGTGCTGGGCTACTTCGGCAAAACCCCGATTGAGCCCGACCCCGAGATCGTCAAGATTGCTTCGGAACAGCTCAGCCTTGAGCCGACGACCAAGACGGTCATCGAAATCAACGATGCCGATCCGACCAAATCGATCGACACCTACCGTAAGGCTCTCGAAGAGCGTGGTCTGCCCGTGACGGATGAAAACATCTTTATCGTCGCTGCCTGCGGCGATCGTGGCATCCTCTTCCTCGAAGGCAAAGCCACCGTCGGCATCCGCAAAAACGGCAGTGCCGATGCGGCCTCTGCTGCCAGCGGTCCGCGTCCCGACGGCTACACAGTAACCGTCAACGGCAAGAACTACTCGGTGGCCCTTAAAGATGGCAAGGCGACTGTCAACGGCAAGGACTACGATGTCTCTGTGACGGATGGCATGGAAGAGAAAGCGGCCACAGCGACCGCCGCCGCCCCTGCCGGTGAAGCCGAGGCTGTGACAGCGCCTGTGCCCGGTGTGGTCCTGCGTGTCACGGCCAGTGCCGGTTCGGAAGTCAAAGCCGGTGACGAACTGCTGGTTATGGAAGCCATGAAGATGGAGATGCCCATCAAGGCCCCGCAGGATGGTGTGGTGGCTGAGATCAGTGTCGCCCAGGGTGACCGTGTCAATACCGGCGACACTCTGGCCATGGTCGGCTGATTGCGCCGATTGCTCTCTACAACTTTCAGGTAAGAATAATGAAACATACAATTTGGGCGCTTGCCGCCGCTGTCGCAATGGTCTGTCCGTCTCTAAGTCTGGCTCAATCGCCGGACGCAACCGACAGTGCCGTGCCGGTCGAAGCTGTCGCAGCAGTCGAGGCTGCCGACAGCCAGACTGACGTGTTGCTTGACCACAAGGGAGAACGGATTCCGACTGTGCGCGAGATGGTGGGGCGCGTCAGGGAACTCTGGAGCACGACCGGGGTTTCCGGTTTTGCCCTCAAGGAAGAGCCTCCGGCACCGGAAACACCGCCAGCGGCTGAAGCGCCGCCAGCCATGAGCGGCGTACTGCCCTTCGGTCCGGGGCAGCTGGTGATGGTGTTTGTCTGTCTGGCGTTGATCTATCTGGCGATTGTGAAGGAGTTCGAGCCGCTGTTGCTCCTGCCGATCGGCTTCGGCGGCCTGCTTTCGAACCTGCCTTTTGCCGGCATCAACAACCCGCCCCTGCTGGATGCAGCGGGCAAGATGGTCGAGCCGGGCGGCTTCCTGTGGTACATCTTCGAAGCCGGTGTTTCGACCGGCATCTTCCCGATCATGATCTTCATGGGGGTCGGGGCCATGACCGACTTCGGTCCGCTGATTGCCAACCCCCGTACAGCGTTGCTGGGAGCCGCGGCACAGTTCGGCATCTTCTTCGCCCTGATCGGAGCCGTGATCCTCAACGACTATGTTCCCGGTCTCAACTACTCGCTGCGCGATGCGGCCTCGATCGGCATCATCGGCGGTGCTGACGGTCCGACCGCCATCTGGCTGACAACCAAGCTCTCGCCTGACCTGCTCGGTGCCATTGCTGTAGCGGCCTACTCCTATATGGCACTGGTGCCGATTATCCAGCCGCCGATCATGAAGGCATTGACGACCGAGAGTGAACGCAAGATCCGCATGAAGCAGTTGCGCCATGTCTCGAAGCTCGAAAAGGTTGTCTTTCCGCTGGTCGTGCTGCTGCTCTGCGGCTTCCTGCTGCCCTCGGCTGTCCCGCTGGTGGGTGCGGTCATGTTCGGCAACATCGCCCGTGAGTGTGGCGTCGTCGATCGCCTCTCCGACACTCTCTCCAACGCGATGGTCAACATCGTCACAATCCTGCTCGGCCTCGCGGTCGGCTCGAAGCTGGCGGCCGACAAGTTCCTGACGGCACAGACGCTCGGCATCATCGTGCTGGGTCTCTTCGCCTTTTCCATCGGCACCTGCAGCGGCATCATCATGGCGCGGATAATGAATCTCTTCATGAAGGAGAAGGTCAATCCGCTGATCGGTTCAGCCGGTGTTTCGGCAGTTCCGATGGCGGCCCGGGTCTCAAACCGTGTCGGTCTCGAAACCGATCCTGCCAACTTCCTGCTGATGCATGCCATGGGTCCCAACGTCGCAGGTGTAATTGGTTCGGCAGTAGTTGCCGGCATTCTCTATCAGCTTGTGAGCTGATGCTGGAAGCCGTCCGCAAGTTGCGTCAGCTCAAATCCAGAGCTGACGGTCGAGCGTACGGTACTGCAGGGCTTCCTGCAGGTGCAGAGCGCTGATCTCGGGGCTGTCCTCGAGATCAGCGATTGTACGGGCGACCTTCACGATCCGGTCGTGGGCACGGGCGCTGAAGTGCAGCTCGTTCATGGCAATGCGCAGGATCTCGGAAGCCGTTGAATCGAGGGCGCAGTACTTTTCCAGCTCGCGTCGTCCCATGCCGGCATTGTTGTGGACGCGGCGACTGCCTTTGAAACGTGCCTGCTGACGGGCACGGGCGGCCGTGACTTCGACCCGCATTTCGTCCGAACTCAATCCCACCACCTGCGATTGCAGGTCCTGAAAACGTGTCGCCGGCACCTCGATATGGATATCGATCCGATCGAGCAAAGGGCCGGAAATGCGGTTGCGGTAGTTCTGAATCTGAACCCGTGAGCAGCGGCACTCGCGCTTGAGGTCGCCGTGATAACCACAGGGACAGGGATTCATGGCCGCGACGAGAATGAAGCGGCAGGGGAAGCTGACCGTGGCGGCGGCCCTGGCGATCGTGACAGTGCCATCCTCCAGTGGCTGACGCAGCACTTCGAGCACGTTGCGGTGAAACTCTGGCAGCTCGTCCAGAAAAAGCACCCCCTGGTGAGCCAGGCTGACCTCGCCGGGGGCGGGGTTGGCACCGCCGCCCAGCAGACCGGCATCGGAGACAGTGTGGTGCGGTGCCCGGAAGGGACGCTGGTGCAGCAGCGGCTGGTTGGCTGGTAGAAGACCGGCGATGCTGTGGACTTTGGTGGCTTCGAGTGCCTCTTCGAGCGTCAGCGGCGGCAGGATCGAGGCGATACGCTTGGCCAGCATCGTCTTGCCGGTGCCCGGCGGACCGATCATGAGCAGATTATGGCCGCCGGCGACAGCAACTGTCACGGCACGCTTGGCCGACTCTTGCCCCTTGACCTCGACAAAGTCCGGTTCATCCGCTCCGAGGCTCGAGGCCAGCAGTGCCAGATCCGGCTGACAGGGACTGTAGCCCGGCGTACCGGAAACGATAGTGGCCGCCTCGCGCAGGGAACTGACAGCATAGACTTCGAGTCCCTCGACAACAGCGGCTTCGGCGGCATTTTCGGCCGGTACCAGCAGGCGGCGTTTGCCGATGCGACGCATTTCGAGCGCGATCGGCAGTACGCCGCGCACACGGCGGACTTCGCCACCGAGCGCCAGTTCGCCAACCATGGCCGTATCTTCCAGCATGGCAGGCGGGATCGAGACCTCTTCCGAGGCCACGAGAATGCCGAGCGCGATCGGCAGGTCGAAGAGCGGCCCTTCCTTGCGGACGTCGGCCGGTGCGAGGTTAACCGTTATCCGTCCGACGAAAGGCTGGTAGCCGCTATTGCTGATGGCGGTGGCTACACGGTGCTGGCTTTCCTTGACGGCTGCATCCGGCAGGCCGACGACCACGATTTGCGGATCGCCGCTGCGGCTGACGTTCGTCTCGATCTCGACTGCAAAGGCTTCCACCCCCAGGATGGCGCCGGAATGCACTTTGGCCAGACCCATGTAACCTCCTCGTTCAGTATATTGCCGGTCTATCCGGCAGTGATGGCACGCATGGTTTTGACAAAACCCGGGAAAGCGATCTCGGGTCCGGGCAGGTCGCGGTGCCAGCGTTTTTCCCACTCGAGTGTGTACCAGCCGTCGTAACCGCTGTCGCGCAGCAGCTGATACATTTCCTTCAGTGGCAGGCCGCCCTCACCGACGAGGCAGTGTTCGGTTTTGCCTTCGGGGGTCAGACGCGAGTCCTTCCAGTGGGTATAGAGAGTTTTGTGGCCGATATTCCTGAAACTTTCGATGGGTGTTTCACCGGCGCTACGGTAGGGGTGGTTGACATCCCAGAGGAAGGCGACGCCTTCGGGATTGCCGGCCAGGTCGAAAGCATCGCGTAACGGCTTGGTGGCGACCCAGTCATCGTGAGTTTCGACGACGATTGTGATACCGGCATCGCGGCCGATGGCGGCGGCCTTCTGCAGCATGTCGGCTGCGATCGGCATGGCCTCTTCCATGGAAACATCGCCGAGGGCACCGCCGAAGATCCGCACAAAAGGTGCATCGAAGGCAGCGCACATCTCGGCATAGCCCTTCATCTCGTCCAGCGAAGCCTGGAGTTTTTCGTCCGTGCTTTCGAACATCTTGGCACTGCTGGCCAGACAGGAGACGATCAGGCCCGAATCGCGCACACGGGCAGCAGTTTCGGCCAGTCCGCTGGTGAAAGCCGGGGACTGACGCAGGTCCACATCTGCCAGATAGCCACGGAAATCGATTCCCTGATAGCCGTATTCGACGACCCGCTTGAGGATCGTGTCCATATCCCATTCGGGACAACCCAGGGTGGTGACAGAAAGCTTGATACTCATGATAATCCTCGCAAGTTTAGTGTTGGATGACGGGTGGATTGGCAGCGACCTGCCGCCGCCACTCAGGGGACGTGAAAATCGGTTGTCAGCGACTCGACACCGTTCCGCACTCGATCGGCCACGGCCTGGTCGCCGGGGGCTGCAAGCACGTCGGCAATCCAGTTGCCGATCTGTGTCATTTCCGGCCCGCGCATGCCACGCGTGGTGACAGCCGGGGTGCCGAGACGGATGCCGGAGGTGACGAAGGGGCTGTTCTTGTCGAACGGAATGGTGTTTTTGTTGACGATGATCCCGGCCGCCTCAAGGGCCGCCGATGCATCCTTGCCGGTGACGCCGCTGGCGGCTGTATCGACCAGCATCAGGTGGTTTTCGGTACCGTCGGAAACGATACGGAAGCCACGCTTCTTGAGTACTCCGGCGAGTGTTGCCGCGTTGGAGACAATCTGCCTGGCATAGGCTTTGAAGCTCGGATCGAGCGCCTCCTGAAAACAGACAGCCTTGGCGGCAATCGTGTTTTCGAGCGGGCCGCCCTGCAGACCTGGGAAGACCATCTTGTCGAGCGCAGCGGCAAACTCCTTGCGGCAGAGCACCATACCGCCCCGTGGTCCGCGCAGGGTTTTGTGGGTGGTGGTGGTGACAAACTCCGAATAGGGCACCGGGTTGGGATGTACGCCTCCGGCCACCAGGCCGGCAATGTGGGCCATGTCCACCAGCAGCATGGCACCGCAGCGGTCGGCAATTGCACGGAAGCGCGGGAAATCCAGCACCTGCGAATAGGCACTGGCTCCGGCAACGATCATCTTCGGACGATGTTCCAGCGCCAGGGCTTCGATCGCATCATAGTCGAGCACTTCCGTCTCGGGGTTGACCGTGTAGGGCACGATCTTGTAGAACATGCCCGAAAAGTTGACCGGACTGCCGTGGGTCAAGTGTCCGCCCTGATCAAGGCTCATCGCCAGGATGGTATCGCCCGGTTTGAGCGTACTGTAATAGACCGCCATGTTGGCGGCACTGCCACAGTGGGGCTGGACATTGGCATGTTCAGCCTCGAAGAGCTGTTTGGCCCGTTCGATAGCCAGTGACTCGACCGTATCGACATGTGCGCAGCCGCCATACCAGCGTTTGCCGGGGTAGCCCTCGGCATACTTGTTGGTCAGCACCGAGCCCTGTGCCTCACGTACTGCACGGCTGACGGCATTTTCGGAGGCGATCAGATTGATCGTGGTATTCTCCTGTTCGACATGGCCGCGAATGGCGGCATGTACCGCCGGGTCAGCCCGTCGCAGCGCGGCGGTCTCAATCAGGCGGTTGCCCATCAGGCTGTTTTTACGGTTGCGCCGGGCATGGCGATCGATACCGGAAAAAGGTGTCTCCAGCCAGGCCTTGACGATCTCGACGGCTGTATCTGCCTCGATACCGCGCCCCGGCAGCACGAGAACATTGGAGTCGTTGTGGTCGCGGCTGATCTGGGCGATTTCAGTCGTCTGGACCAGAGCGGCACGTACTGCCGGAAAGCGGTTGGCGGCGATGCTCATACCGATACAGGTCG
>CAZMGQ010000089.1:0-7144 GCA_964565855.1 uncultured Lentisphaerales bacterium
CCAGCGACTGACGGTAGCTTTCCATCAGGGCCCTGTTATCGGCCTCAATTGAGGGGTCACTTGTCCCCGGTTCCCCGATCAGGGCCAGCACAAAGCCCACCGGCACCACACTGCGCGGCGGGGCAAAGCTCTCCAACAGTACTCCGTCAACCGGTGCCTCAATATCGAACGCCGCTTTGTCGGTACTGACCTCCAGCAGGGGCTCACCGGCCTTAATATGCTCGCCCGGATCCACGTACCAGGCACCGACAGTCACGTCGAGCGCATTGGCACTGAGATGGGGTACAACAACGCGGCTACTCATGTTTCATCTTCTCCGTCGCCAGTCTCTTCTTCGTCTGCTGCGTCTTCATTATCAACCGGGGTCTCGTCATGGGGAGGCAATGGCAGATGGATCACAAACGACTTGTTGCCGGGCCGATCGCGCACCTGCAGGCGTAGCCAGTTGAGATCTGCCGGCAGATCCAGCCGGGCCGGGCGCAACCTGGTGCCGTTGCTCGCTCCGTCCTCGGGCCAGACAAACCCGGCCACACCACTGGCGTCATAAGCCTTCACTCCAAAGATATGGTCTTCGCCCCAGGGGGCCATCACAGCGGCTTGATAAATGTTGAAAACAGAGTGCCGGGCACTCTCAAACTCAAAACGCAACCCGACAATGCGGGAGACCCGGCGACCGGGCACAAGCCGTCTCATCAGGGAGCGCACATCTACCATAAACTCGCTGATGCCACCCTCGCTCCAGTCGGTCGTGGCAATAAACTCATCCGGCAGCTTGTCGGCGTCATCAAAAATCGGCACGCTGATCGACTGTTGTTCGCCACCACGTCCACGCAGGTAGAAGAGGGTCAAGGTGAGAGCTTCCGGCCGCTTGCGCCTAGGCAGGGTGGCAAATCCCGCCCGGAAGGTCAGCCACGGGTGCTGGTCCAGATTCCAGCGGTCGCGACCAAACTGCGCATGGGTATGAGCCTTGGAGCCGTTGACACTGATCTGGACATGGGCGGGGGTGTCGCCTCTGGCAGGTATGAGCTGATGTCCGGCCTGGTTGACATTGCGGAAGGTGGCAGAGAAAATAGCTTCGTGCCAGGACGACATCCAGGCGATGTTGGATGGCAGGCTGGTGGACTGGATAGTGGGAGGTGTCTTGTCGTCGGCATGCCTGATCGGCAGCACAAACTCCGCCTCTTCCCCGATGTTGCCCGCGCCATCGACCAGACCCTCGACCCGCAGCATCAGATCGTCGCCATCGCTGGCGGCCATGATCTGATCTTCGAAAAGACGCGGCCAGTTGATGTTGATGGCGGCCGCCTCGGGCTGCACCATGATGCGGGTGCCGCCACTGATCAGATCATAGTCCACGTCGTTGCAGGTCAGCTTGAGCTTGTCGAATTGCGGCTGGCTGCCGCCGAACGTATCAAAGACCAGCCTGAGCCTGGTACCGTTGCCGAAGTCCGGGGCATTTTCGAGATGAAACGTGGCTTTGGGCGGCTGACTGTCGAGCATGAAGGGAATATCAACCACTCCGCCGGCCCCGCGGGGCGATGCCGGCCGCAGCAGCAGATGGTGGATACCGTCGGCCAGCCCGTCGAAGGGCACGTCCAGCTCAACGTTGTTTTCGCTGCGCTGCCAGTCTCCGTCAGCCGGAGCGTTGGTGACACTGTGCCAGGGTGCCATACCCGGCAGCACGGCCCATTCCAGATAGCCGTCGCCCACGAGGTCCAGCAGTTGCGGCGTCAGCCGCAGCGGCCGCTGCGGACCCACAGCGGGACCACTCACGATATCGTCCACCCAAAGCTCGGCATAGCGGCCGGTCTGGTCGGGGTTGCCGGTCGAGGACAGATTGAGCCCCTGCGAGGCGAATAGGTTGCGATTGTCGAAATAGCGCTCGGCAATGTTGTCCGTCAGTATGCCGAGCCAGGTCTGCCAGTCTTCTTCGATCCCCGGATTGTGGCCCCGCACCTTGCGCTTGACTACCCTGCCCGCCGTTTCGGTGAACTCGACGTCGCCATGTGCACCGGATCGGACCGAAACAAAAGCCATGCCGGCCCCCCGCTGGCGAAACTGCAGCAGCGGGTTGGCAATCAGGTCAACTCCCCCGATCAGATCAGTCGCCAGGCGCCGGCTCTGACCGCTGTTGAGCGTACGTGTATGGCGTCCCTGCTGCGGATCGAGTCCGTGCACAGTTGAATAACGTACAACCTTGCCCACCGGCTCGTCCTCAAAGTTTATCAGCCTCAGCACCGGCGAACGCAGACCCCGCAAAATCGGAGGCGGGGCATCGGCCCGTCCGATGGTCGGCAGCCCCCAGGCGGCCGGACGCCGCTCCGAAGTGGCCAGCTCGACATGATAGATGCCGTCTTCCGGCTTTCGCAGTGTCTCCGGTATCAGTACCAGCAGCCGGTTGCCCTCACGCGGCACAACTTTGGCAGGTGTCTGGTTGACTCTGACTGCCAGCGTCTTGAAGTGACGCATGGGCCACTTGATAGCCGAGCGGATTTCGATCGCGTCGTGCCACTCGTCGCTCCAGGCGGCGGTCAGCTCCAGATTGGTCGGCTTCTGTACCCAGTAGGCGTTGGCGGCAAAAGCTTCGGGCAGTCCCGGCAATGCCCGGCTGTAGGGCGCATCTCCGGCAGGTGCCCCGACGGCCTCCGAAAACTCCACCCGCAACTCAGCCGCCAGCCCCTCTTCGGCCAGCACCGGCGTCTCCATCAGAATCGGGGCAAAGCCGCGGACAGCGTAGGAGTCGCCCGGACGGTTGCCCAGCAGGCCCTGCTGGACGTCGCTGGCCTCAATGTTGCCGAAGCCGTCGACAACTACCATCAGAGAACTCTCCTCCTGCGGAAAAGCCGGCAGCCAGACCTGCACTTCAGTCCAGGGACCTTCCGTGGCGGGATCGGCCCCCTCTTCCGCCGGCTCCACATTGGTCTGGCCGGTACGCAGTACAGGCCCCCGCGTCAGGTTGTTGCCGCTCAAAACATGCACAAACCTCTGGGCCGGCACAAAGCCCCGGTCGGTCATGCGGCCAACAGTATAGTGGAAGTTATAGAGAGCCCCCGGACTGCGCGCCGTCTCAAAACGCCAGCCGGCAAGGTGGCGCAGCGGCACGGCGTCCACGGTGTTGCTGGCCAGAAATGTGCCGGCCGATTGACGTGCCGTCATGACAAAAATATCGGGATACCCGGCTGTCGGCAGCCAGTCGAGCCTGGCCAGGCTCACGTCGTCAACCGCTACCCAGTCGTCGGGCGTCCAATTGGTGAGCAGCAGATCGTCTGCCGTCTTGATCTGTGGCAGAGCCTTGGGCCGGGCGGGATAGTGGGGGTTGGTCTCCGAGGCGGCCAGTTCGCTCACGCTATCAAGCCCCACACTCCGTGCCAGCCCTTCCAGCCAGCGGCGACTCGCCGCCGGCAGGCCGCCGTTGGCGACAGCGCTTTCCGGCTCCTGCCCGATTTCGACCGGTCTGATCTCAAAGCGCTTGGGCCGGATATGTTCGGCCGACATCCGCACCCGTGCCACGACCATAGAGTTGAGGTAAGTCCAGATTCCGAGTCCGCCGGCCTCCAGCGGAGCGGGGTCTTCGACGGTCAGCACCGGCTCGTTATCAAAAATCACCTGCAACTTCTTCCCGGCCCGCCGCAGTCGCGTGTAGTACCAGGCACCGTGAATATCGCGTCCGTCACGGAGGAGCGGTACATAGCCGCGGCGCACATTGCCTTCGCGGAAGCGGGGCGCCAGATACATGTCGCTCGTCGCCAGCACCTCGCCATCGCGCAGCAACCGACTGTAGAGCTGCGACTCGTCAACATCCCAGCCCGTACAGACAAAGGTATAGCCTGAAGACGGCGACTCCTCCGAGCCGAGCACCGTCAGGTTCAGATCGCCCGCCCGGTTGTACCAGCCATGGCGCATACCGGCATAAAGCTCAGCACAAAAATCTCCCACAAACTCGTAGCGCGACCAGAGCGCCGCCCGCGACTCGGCATTCTGCCCATTCAGGTGCGACCAGCGCGGATCACACTGGAAGCGGTTGACCACCTCCCAGCTCCCGCCGTTGAGACGCCATTCGTAGAGCGACTCCGTAAAGAGAAAGTCCGCAATCCCGCTCCGGTCAACCGTCGTCCTGGCCAGGTCATCGTAGGTCATGCCCGCCACACGCAGCCGCCGTCCGGTCAGCAGTTCCGGCAACGGCTGCAGAAAGAGCGCCCTGCCGCCGCTCGAAACCCAGAGTGCATGATCTTCGAGATGCACGGTATAGAACCGGTTGCTGGCATCGGCCGCCACCGGCTCCCAGGCCAGCTCATCCAGCGGCACCGAAGCGATCGTTTCCTCCTCCGCTGCCTCGGCATCGGACTCCGCCTTGAGGTGCAGCCCCTCGCCATCGGCCACAATCCGGTAGAGTCCCGCTTCGCTCTCCTCGGGCACTGCCGGATAGAGGGTCACATTCTCCTTCCAGGGCAGCTTTACCGCCAGCGCCCCGAAAATATCCCCCTTGAACCAGGCCTTCTGGTCGGGATAAACCACCCACTCGCCCTCTGGGGTCGCCCATTCACGCATGAACGGATCCTCGGCAAAAGCGGCTGTTTTCTCGACTTTGTTCCAGTAAACCCGGCGTTCGGTACGGTAGAGCGGCAGGGCCATCCCCGGCGCCCGCTGCGAATAAACCGCCAGCCCGCTCGCCCCGCGCGGCTGCACCACTTCCGGCGCCACCAGTACCATCCGTCCGTCCACATAAGCCCGAACTCCATCCGCCGGAGTCGCGTCCAGCATCAGTTGCAGCGGCTCCGCCGATGGCGGCAGGGACAGGTCAAGCTGCGCCAGCCCGCTCACTTCCCCGCTGGCGGGAGTAAACCATTCCAGCCGGTACGACCGCTCATTCGCGGTTTGCCTCACGATAAATCGCAGTGTGGCACTGTCCGGACCCTGCCACCCGGTCAGCAGCGCCACCTCGAAGGGACGACTGCCCCCCTGCAACGCCGTGGCCACCACATGCGGCGCATCCTGCATCGTGCCGAAAACCACCACCCCCGGCGTCTGGCCGGAGGGTGCCAGCGTCAGATGCCGCGCTGGTGCGGAGGCATTTTCATCTTCCGCCAGGGCTACCGGCAGCTTGCCACGCCGCGAATCGAGCGTCCCGCTGCGATAAATCAGGCTCCGCGAAAATTCGCCCGGATCGGCAAACTCCAGATCCTCGTGCGAGGCCACCACCACATCGTCAAAACGTGTCGACTCACTGCCGTTGGCAAAAAGTCCGTAGCGCCCCCCCGGCGGCAGAGCTGTGGCAATACTGCCGAGCTGGATGCCATCCACATGCAGCGACACCCGCTCGTCAAACAGACGTACCTCCAGCTTGTGCCACTGTCCGGCAAAGAGATCGGTGTCGTACTGGGCCAGAATTTCGCGCCCGGCCAGCTTGCCATCGGACGAACGCCAGAAGGTAAAGCGCAGCCCCTCGCCATCTGGCCGCGGCAGAGCCGTAAAGGCATGCATGGCGCCGGAGGGCCGCACCAGAAAGGCCAGCCCGCTCTCCTCCAGCCCACTGTGAACAGCCGCACTCAGACTGTAACGCTCCTGAAACTCGTAGCCCGCCAGCATCATGGCACTGTTGCCCGAGCCCTCGACACAGTAGAAGTTGGGCGAATGTTCGGCCGAGAGTTTCTGCAGATTGCGACGCTGCTGCTGGTTCAAGTTCTGGACACGCCGCATACCGGCCGGATTTTCCTCCGAATCAGTCAGCACACTGTGGATGGTCCAGCGTCCCGCCAGCTTGTCCCACTGGTTCAGCTTGGCACCTTCCACGTCCTCTTTGTCGATCAGAAAGTCGTCCGTAAAGTTGAAGGACGCCACCAGCTGTATGTAAGCCTCGTTGTCATCATCCTCGTCATCTTCATCCACTTCCGGTGCCAGCTCTTCGTCGTGCAAAATCTCGACCCGCCCCGGAAAGCGCTGGGGGAAAGTGGCCTCGAGCACATCATCGACATAGACAAACCAGCCCCGCGCCCGCCGTTTGACGATCACCGTATGCCTCGCCACCACACTCTGCCCCTTGCGCGGTACCAGCACCACGGCCTTGGCAAAGTCCGACCCCAACCCGCCCGCCGGTTCCACGCCGAACTCGGGTTTGGCATGGTGCAGCCGCATACTGAGCGTGGCGGCCGCATCTTCCCCCACCGGCTTAAGCCACAGCCGCAGCCCTTCGGCAGGGATACGGGTGACAGGTATCACCGCATTGGCCTCGTTCTGCGACATGGTTACACGCACAACCGGCTCCGCGGCGGCAAGGGTGGTCATCAGACCACAGATCAGTAAGGTTGTTCTAAGGCGTGACACGACAAACTCCCACAATCAACGCATCAGGTGCATTCGCCAGAACACACATACGCGTGACAGTCCATTATAGCATATTTTATGCCATCTACACCCCAAAAAAACACCCCAAACCCGGGGCCGCAGGGCTCCGTACCTACAGGTTTCGGACGGAGGCCGCATGACTCGCGACATGCGACACGCAACATGCGGGAGGGACGAGCGTCACCTCGTCCGCGTGAGTCTCACACCCCGCATAGCATCAGTCCTTTCCGTGGCTTTCCGCGTTTTCAGCGGTTTGTTACACGTCGGTCATGCCCCCTCTTTCGGCGGCAAGGGCCTGCCGTCCTCCAGTTCCTCCCCAATATGCCATACCGACCGTCGGCTCAGCCTATCGTCGCACGATAGCAATCCGCCAGCCCACGCCTGAAGCTGTCAAAATTATAAGTCTCGCGGATCAGCTCCGCACTATGCTCCACCAGCTCCCGCCGCAGCTCCGGCGAGTTGGCCACCTTCGCTATCCCTTCCGCAAACGCCCCAGGCGCCAGAGGCGTCAGACAGGCAGTCCGCTCATCCAGAATCAGCCGGTTGGCCTCATGATCGGTCGCCACAATCGGCCGACCGGCCTTGAGGTAATCCAGCAGCTTGAGCGGCGTATTGACCCCGGCAATGCGGGGCGAAAGCACTATATCGGACGCAGCCAGATAACAGGGCAGCTCGTCCGGCGGCACTTTGCCGACAAAACTGACCCGCTCCGCCACCCCCTGCTCCGCCAGACGGGCACGCCGGGCTGCGATTTCCTCTGCCGTGCCGCCGATGATGGCAAAGCGCAGGTCCGGCGCCGCAG
>CAZMGQ010000089.1:7154-7755 GCA_964565855.1 uncultured Lentisphaerales bacterium
GTCGATCCCCTGATAATAGGCAAACGACCCCACATAGGTCGCCACAATGGCGTCCGGCTCAGTAGTCAGTTTTTCCCGGGCGGCCGCCGTGCCTGCCTCCGAAGGTTCCGCCAGCGAGGAGGGTATGTCGGGAATATGGTAGCCGGGCGTGCCGCGTCCCTCCTGCTCGACCTGCTTCACCAGCCCCGGACCAGTCCCGATCACGGCATCGGCTCGACGCATGACAAACCGTTCCACCGCCGCATAGCAGCGCATGACCAGTTTGCGTGCGCCACGCTGATCGTGACTCTGCGGATCGGAGTGTTTCTCGAAGATCACCTTCGCACCGGCCAGCCGACCCACCAGCCAGGCGATGATGCCCGTATCTTCCACGCCATGTACCACGGCGTAGCGGTACTTCATGGCCAGCCCGAGGGCCTGGAACAGAAAAATCCCGTCAAAGAACAGTTTCACAAAGTTGGGGCCGATCCCGACCCGCCGCGCCCGGATCAGGTTGGGGGCCCGCAGGATGCGGACGCCCTCGACCTCGCGCCGCTCACCGATCGGCAGGGTCAGAAAATCCACTTCATAGCCGTTCTGTGCCAGCGCCATCAAATTGAAG
>CAZMGQ010000090.1:0-7702 GCA_964565855.1 uncultured Lentisphaerales bacterium
CGGATGTGGCCTGGTGCACCCCCTCGCACTGGGCCACCCAGGTTGGAACCACATGCGCCAGACCATCCGGCACTGACAGATATTCTTCCGAACCGCCGTTCAGCGGCCAGGGAAATGCCCGCTCCGCCGCCCCTTTTTCGACATGCACCTTGTACTGCAGACCCGACAACATCACATCGACCTTGGCTATACCGTCTGAGTTGATCTGAAATTCAAGTTCGAGTTCCTCGTCGATTGCGACGGCACGCGTCGTGCCGGGCAGACAGAGGCTGGCCAGACGCTGGGGACGCAGGGGCCAGAACCTGAGCTCTGTCAGGTTGGCCAGATCGATACCCTCGCCTAAAATATAGAGTTCGTACGCCTTCTGTTTCGCCTCATTCTGGTCTGGCGGCAGATGTGACATTAGGGGATAGCTGGTGTTTGAACGGTCGATCCAACTGCGATTGGAATACTTGCGGAAAACAGCCTCGCGCAGATAGCGCGGGTTGTGCTCGCCGTCGATCTCCAGCAGGCTGCGCATATTGCGCCCATGATCCGCGCTCGGAGGAAAGATGCTCAGGAACCGCCCCCTCTGATAGGCGTGGTGCGAGATGGCCGGATACTGGCCCCACTGTTCATAGAGCCAGGTACGGGCAAAGTTGGCGGTTATCACCGATAGGGGCGTCAGGGCCACGCTCAGCAGAATCCATAAAAGCGGCAGCAAGAGCCGCCAACGCCATTCGCGCCAGGTGGAGCTGCCGCCCCTGACCCGTCCCCCGGAAACAGACTGCTGCAACTGGGCCGCTATCACCACCAGCAACAGCACGGCCAGACATACCCAGCGGTTCACGCCCAACCGTGCCGTGTCTTCAGCACGTTCGACAGCCAGTGTCAGAGCCGGTATCAGACCTGCTGCAAGCACTGTCAGTCGATGGTTCGAAAGCGGGTAGAAGAGCATCGCCACCCCGGCCCCGAACATGACGGTTGCCAGCCGGTCGTATGGCATGGCCGGAAATCCGCCGATACGGACGTTGGCGGAGCCACTGAAACGTTCGATATTGGCCACAATTCCCAGCATGACCACAAACAGCGTACCCCAGATCAGCGAACGGGTACTGGTGGGCAGCCGCCGCGGCGACAGCCAGGCCAACGCTGTCGCTACTACAGTCAGCAGCAACAGGCCGTGATCTCCCGCCTCACTGTAAACATGTGCCGTGGCCAACAGGGCGATACCGGCCGGCAGCAGCGGCAGCCGCTCGCGCCAGGATGCAGTATGTGTCGTATCTGTTGTGCGGGAGCTGGTTTTCACAGGCTGACAACCTCCCCACGCAACACCCGGCGGCTATCGAGGCAGATAATGTCGGGCGACAACTGGAGAGCCGGGGGCTTCCTGTTACGCGTCAGCAAAACAACCCGCACGGCAATGTCGCGCAGGTTGAGTTCGTTGATAAATTCCGCCCGGACGGCATCCCAGCGCGTCAAAACCACGAACAGTCCCTCGAACTGTTCCAGGTACGGCTGTACAGACGCACGTACCTGTTGAAAGTTGTCGTTACAGGTGGTTTCGACCTCGGCCAGTGCTGTCAGGACCTCTTCCAGATAGCCTGTCCCGACCGCTTCTTCAAAGAGGTTGATCTCCGGGCCCAGCGCCAGCAAACTCAGCCGCCGCTGGTCGCGTGCCAGGAAATCCGCCATGGATGCGGCCAGAGTCAGCGCGGCCTCAGCCGGGTCATGCCCGGGCCGTGGAGCCGGCCAACCGGCGGCCCGGCAGATATCCACAACCAGTGCCAGGCTCCCCTGCCCTTCGGCCTGAAACTCCTTCACAATCGGGATGCCCAGACGGGCCGAGGAACGGGCGTGAATGTGTCGCCAGAGATCGCCGTGACGAAACTCGCGACAGCCGTAAAACTCGATTGCCGAGCGTGTCAGCCGATGTGCCGACTGAATGTCCTGTTGTCCACCCGTGACAGCCGGCAGTTCGAGCGTCTCCAGCTTTGTATAAGAGGGATAGACATTCAGAATGCGTTCAGTCCAGTTGGTTCGTCCCCAGCACCAGAGGCCCGAGGGGAAATCAGTATCACAGCGTAAAGGCGGCAGGAAGTAGCGGCCCCGGTGCATGACACGGCCTCTGCCGGCAATCTCGCTGGTTGTCCCCGGCGGTAGAGCGGCCAGAGTTTTACCCTCCAGCAGCAACCCTCCGTAGCCCGGCCAGTGCAGCGCTTCGACACTGAGGTTGACGATGGTGCGCTTGCCGGTATTTTTGACCCGGTAACCTGTCGAGAATTCCCGCCCCGCCTCGACCAACGGCGGATAACTGCTGCTGAACTCGACACGTGGCCGCCAGAAGCTGCCCAGCAGAATCCCGAGCGGAATGGCGGTCGAGATTCCGAGCATGATAACTGTAAAGGGCCGGTCGGCTCCCAGCAGAAACAAGCCTCCGATCGGGAGAATGCCGACCAGAGTCAGGGCTGCCAGGCGGCGGGTCGGCCAGGCGTAAGCGAGATAGTAAATCCAGGCGCCGAAAGGCAGCCACTTCTGCCAGATGTTGCGGTGCCGGATATCGCGACCGCCGATCTGGGGATACAGGGCGTGCTGCCAGCGTGACCTCGGCCTCACTCCGGAACCGGCTCCGTCCGCAGGATGTCCCTGATGACCAGCTCGCCTGTGACGCCACTGTGCCGGGCCTTGCTGTCGATCAGCAGACGGTGTGCCAGCACGGCCTCGGCCAGGGACTGTACGTCGTCGGGACGGACATGGTTGCGCCCGTCGATGAGAGCCCGTGCCTGGGCGCAGCGACGCAGGTCGAGCGAGCCGCGCGGACTGGCCCCGAGGCGCAGACGTTCATCCTGCCTGGTCCGTGCCACAATGCGCACGATGTACTGCAACACCGAGTCCTCGACCCCGACATGTCGTACTTTCCGCTGCATTTCCAGCAGCTCTGCGGTATCAAGCACGGCTGCAACAGCATCCAGCGGCTGTTCCGTGGTCTGGTCGCGCAAAATATCGACCTCCTGCGTTTCGGTCGGATAGCCGAGCACCAGACGCAGGCAAAAACGGTCGAGCTGTGCTTCGGGCAGCGGATAAGTGCCGTTGTATTCGATGGGGTTCTGGGTGGCCAGCACCAGAAAAGGCCGGGGCAACTGACTGGTCTCAGCCTCGATTGAGACCTGCTGCTCGGCCATGGCTTCGAGTAGAGCCGATTGGGTGCGGGGTGAAGCCCGGTTGATTTCATCGGCCAGCACCACATGGGCAAAAACCGGTCCGCTGCGAAAACTGAAGCTGCCGTCGCCGGTGCGGTAAATCATGCCGCCCAGAATATCCGTCGGCAACAGATCGGGTGTGAACTGGATGCGCGAAAACTGGGCATTGAGCGAGGCCGCCAGAGCCTTTGCCAGCGTTGTCTTGCCGGTGCCGGGCACGTCCTCGATCAGTACATGGCCTCCGGCCAGCAAGGCTGTCAGGAGCTGAACGAGTTCCTCGTCCTTGCCACGGATGACGCTGGCGAGATTCGCCCGCAACTGATCCAGCTTCGGCGTCAAGGCTCCTCCACTTCGTCGGGATTCAGCAATGCTTCCAGCCCCGTCCGTGTTTCCAGTTCCTGGCGGATGGTATCGGCCTGCTCAATCGACTCAACGATCCTCGGTGTCACAAAAATCAGAATGTTGGTCTTGGTCTCTTCCTCGGTATTCCAACTGAAGAGCCACCCCAGCAGCGGGATATCTCCCAGCAGCGGAATCTTGCGCTTGTTCTTGACCTGGTCACTGCGGGTCAGACCGGCAATCACGATTGTACGGCCGTCCGGTACCGTGACGGTGGTCGAAACCGTACGTTTGGCAATTGTCGGGGCAAACTGGGTCGCCGCCGTGCCGGCACTGGTCACAGCCTCGATACTGGGCTCCAGCTCCAGACGCACCTGCCCGTTGGGCACGATGTGCGGCACCATGCGCAGTTTGACGCCGACATCGGTCCGTTTGATGTTCTGGATCACATCGCGCGCCGTGCCGGAACCGCCCTGGATGGTGGACTCGAGGATCGGGATCTCATCCACGATGCCGACCGAAGCTTCCTGATTATTCTGGGCACCGAGCGAAGTCTCGGAGAGAATCTTGACCCTGCCGTCCTGTTTGATGGCGTCGATATTGATAAAGCCCGGATAGCCCGGCACGACATGGCCATCGGCCGTTACATAAGCACCCTGCGAAACACCGACCGAGAGTCCTGTGCCGAAAACTCCCTGCTGCAGGCGATCCATGAAGCCTTCCGTGGCGGAGGTGGCTCCAAGGCGTGTGCCTCCGACGCCGGTCCGGTCGCCCACGCCTTTCGGCAGCGGCAGGGCTGTCATCTCAACACCCAGCGTCAGCCCGCTACTCTCGGCAACCTCGGCGATCAGCACTGAAATATGCACCTGTTGCGGCGAAATATCCAGCGCCGTGATCAACTGCCGGACACTCTCAAAATCCTGCGGTGCGGCATCCACCAGCAGGGCGTTGTTGCTGCTGCTGGCCTCAACGGCAATCCGGCGCACCGAGGCCGAGTCGGGGTTCCGTTCGGCCGCCTTCTGCAGCAGCGAGGTTATGCTCTCGGCCGCGTCCTCGGCCTTGATATAATTGAGAAAGAGAGCATTCAGATGACTGCGGCCGGTCGGGGCATCGACATCCATCTGTTCGATCAGATCTTTCAGACTCTGAATCTGACGTGCCGTACCGGAGAGGACGAGGCGGTTGGCATGTTCGGCGGCGACAATCGTGGGTGCCCGCAGGGCGGGCGGCGCTGAGGGGACACCTCCGGCAGGCGGAATACGGTGGAGCAACTGTTCGGCACGGCTCTGGCTTTCGGCCATGGCGGCCCCGAGCTGCTGGGCCAGTTTGACCGCATCGGCATGTTTCAGAGCCACCACTTCGGTAATCCGTGCACTGCCGGGCTGATCGAGCTGACGCACAATTTCTTCGATGCGGCGGATGGTCGAGGCTGTATCGGTAATGATCAGGTGATTGGTCTCATCGAGGGCGCTGATCGCCTCCTTGCGTTCGGTATGGGCTTCGAGCAGCTTGCGCATTTCGTTGGCGGTCACGTGCTCGAGGTGCAGGATCCGCGTCACCAGCCCGCCATCGGGCATCGCCTCCTCCTCGGCCACGATTGTCCCCATGCCGGTGCCCTGAGGCGGCAGCTTGACCACCCGATAGACATCGCCATCAGCCACTACCGTATGTCCGGCCGATTCCAACACGGCCACAAACAGCCGGTAGGCTTCATCTCGTGCGACGCGCGGCGAGACGACGGTAATCCGGCCATCGACATCATCGGCCACCACAAAGCGCCGACCCGTGAACTCACCCACAAGCTGGGTAAAAACCCGGATATCGACCTGCTCGAAGTTGAAAGCCAGAAAGTCGCCATTGCCCGCCGGCTGTGCGGCTGCCGCTGGCGGCTCCTGAGCCCACGACTGGAAAGAACCGGTAAGGACGCCAATCAGACAGATCGTGATCAGTCGCCGCAGTGTGGCGGTCAAGGCACTGCAAAAACCGGTGCGACAACCGGCTTCATAGGGACGGCGACCGGAGCGGTCTGCCCCTCCGGCACTGTAAAGGGTAGTTGTGGTCATGATGAACCTCGCGCTCAATGCTACGTTTCTCTCATGGAAAAATCAAGTTTTCCTGTTGCGGCCCGGCAATTCCAATTATGAACTGCTTCAAAATCAGAATTGTTGCTGCTCCTGGACAGACAGGAATGTCTGTCCTACAGTTTTCCACAGACACCCGCTGAGAAGAATGTAGGATAGGCATTCTTGCCTGTCCCGGACTCAGTCCCGGATCTGTTTCTGCAGCAAACTTAATTTTGGTCCGGTCCGACAGTATGAACTGCTCCGCCAACCGAATCCGCAAGCGGAACAGTTAACGGATGACGCCGCGACTTGAAGAACGATAAAAGCCTACAAGATGACGCATTTCGGGGATGTCCGGCAGCTCCGCCTCGATGCGTCCCAGTGCCTCGCCGACATTGATCTGCGAACGGAAGAGCAGACGGTAGGCTCGCTTGATAACCTCACGTGTTTCTTCACTGACACCGCGCCGGGTTAGCCCGACCACATTCACCCCCCTGACTTTGAGGTCTGCACCATCAACCAGCATGTAGGGCGGTACATCCTGCGTCACCTTGACAACACCCCCGACCATGCTCATAGTGCCGATGCGGCAGAACTGGTGAACACCGACCAGACCGCTGACGACGGCACAGTCCTCGACCGTCACCTCGCCGGCAAACTGGGTGCCGTTGGAAACGATGACATTGTTGCCGATGATGCAACCGTGTGCGACGTGACAGTAGGCCATCAGCAGACAGCCAGAGCCGACACGCGAAATTTCGCCATCACGTGTACCGCTGTGAACTGTTACACACTCGCGCAGCACGGTCCGGTCGCCGATCTCCACATAAGCTGTACCGCCGGCATATTTCAGATCCTGCGTTTTGCCGCCGATACGTGCAAAGGGGTGGATTTCGCATTCAGCCCCGAGCGTCGTATGGCCATCGATCACGACATGGGCGAGCACCCTTGTGCCATCGCCCAGACGGACATCGGGACCGATAACGCAATAAGGACCAATTTCGACCCCGGCGCCGATATCCGCTTCGGGGGCCACAATAGCTGTCGGATGGATTGATTTCATTTTACAGTCTGATGCCCTTATTCGGCCTTGGCCTGGGGCTCGACCATACACATGATTTCCGCTTCAGATGCGACCTGGCCGTCCACTGTAATTTTACCGGCAAAACGTGCCATCGGGCCACGACGCCGGATCAGCGAGACCTCGATGCGAAGCTGGTCACCCGGAACAACCAGGCGGCGGAACTTCACCGAATCGATCGACATCAGGTAAGTCGAAACCTTTTCACCGCCCGAGACCGACTCAATCATCAGCAAGCCGCCGACCTGTGCCATGGCTTCGATCTGCAGCACGCCGGGCATTACCGGATGCCCCGGGAAGTGACCCTGGAAGAAAGGCTCGTTAACCGTGACATTTTTAAGTGCCACGATCGATTCCTGACCACACTCCAGTACCCGGTCAACCATCAGAAACGGATACCGGTGCGGTAGCAGTTCCATGATCCGGTCGATTCCAAACTCGCTCATAGTTTCCTCTTTGAAATACTTGATATTGCAGACATCCCGGGTACAAGCACCCCGGCTCGCCATCCTTGCGGATATGCGGGACAGCACTGTAACAGAGAGGCCAGCCCCTGCCAAGCTGCAACTGGAGCACCGAAAATGCACCGGATTGCAATTAGCGGTGCATCAAACCGGGCGACATGCTATCCTGCTGGCTGACATAAAAGTTTTGCCCTCCGCTGTGGGAGTCAATCGAAATGAAGCTCAAACGTAAAAAGCTTGAGGCCTGGCTCGATGCCATTGGCCGGATCAGAGTCCTTGTCTTCGGCGACCTGATGCTCGACCACTATATCTGGGGGGACGCCTCGCGCATCTCCCCCGAAGCTCCGGTGCCGGTGGTGAAGGTGGAGCGTGAGACTTTTACCGCCGGCGGTGCGGCCAACGTGGCGCTCAACATGCGGTCGCTGGGAGCAGAAGTGCTGCTCTTCGGTCGCCTCGGGCAGGATGCAAACGGCCAGCGCCTGGCCGACCTGATGCAGCAGCACGATGTCAAGCTGATCGGGGAATCTTTTTCAACCGGGCTGGCGACCATCGTCAAAACCCGCGTCGTCTGCCGCC
>CAZMGQ010000091.1:0-7641 GCA_964565855.1 uncultured Lentisphaerales bacterium
GGCAATCGCCACACGCCGGCCGTCGGCAAAAGGCTCATCCCAGAAGCGCGCCGTCACCAGCCGCGTCGGATGCGTATAAATCACAATCACGCCATCCTCAGGAGCCCTCGCCTTCAGCTCTTCGAAGTTACGCTCGAAACGTCCCGGCTCAAAGACATCATCGTCATAGAAATCCTGAAAGTCGAAGCTGTAACTCGTCACCAGCAGACCACAGTACCAGTAAGGCTTGTTTTCAAAGTCGGCCAGCTTGTCGTTGCAGAAAATCTTGATGCCCATCCGGGCCATGGCCAACAGTGTTGCCGGCGTCCAGGAGTCCCCCGGCGAGCAATAGCTGATGGGCCAGCGGCCAAACGTGGCTGCCAGGCTTTCGACTCCGGCCGTCTCAGTCTTGTAAATATAATCCAGAGCCTCGGCCAGGCTCATCCCTTCGACAACTTCCGGGATTGTCGGCGGCAGCGAATGGAAGTTTGAATGAAAGCCGATTTCATGCTGTGCCAGAGCCGAGATTACATCCCCGCGACCTGTCGCCTGCAACGAGCGTACCAGTTCCCCCACAAGCTGCCACGAACCACGCAGCCCGCGTGAGGCAAGATTTTCAGCCCACCACAGCTCCGCATCCGCCGCCTGCGGAGTCAGATAGTCTTCACTGTCGAAAGAAAAAATGATGTCCGTCTTACCCATGCCGATCTCTCCATAAACTCATACTGCAAACGGTATTTTAAAAGCAAACCTGAACACCACCCAATATAACACTGCCCCTTTGCTAACTCAACCGCCAACAGTCAATCAAGGCAGCCATCAGTTTTAAAAATGGAGGGCGAACCGGTGGTGAGCCGCCAGAGCAAGAAAAAGAGCAGCAACTCCAGCAGAACATGTGGCAGACCAAAATTCTGGACTGGATGATGTCAACCGTGTACGGTCATGGGCGTAGGTCAGGGATGCCTGTGCAATGACAAACATTTCAGAATACAAAAAGGTGCCAACGTCATCTCAAAAATGATTTTGCTCTGAAACAAGCAAACAACAACGGCTATGGTATTTTCATCGACCATCTTTCTATTTCTATTTTTACCGGTTACTCTGGCGTTATATTACTTGCCGCTGCCGGGCCGAACTCGCTATCGAAACACCATACTGCTGCTGGCAAGCCTGTTGTTTTATGCCTGGGGTGAACCGAGCTTTATCTGGGTCATGCTCGGCATGGTTGCAGCCAATTGGTTCTGTGGTCTTTGCATTGATGCAGCCAAGCAACCCGGCTGGCGTTTGTTTTGGCTGATAACGGCAATTACGGCCGATATCGGCATCCTTTTTACTTATAAATATCTTGGCTTCGCTCACAAAATCTGGCTGGCCATGATTTCGTCATCAGCCTCACCCATCGATATTGCACTGCCCATCGGTATCTCTTTCTTCACCTTCCAGATCATGTCTTACATCATAGACCTCTACCGGGGCAATGTGAAGGTGCAGCGACGGCCGGACGATCTTTGTCTTTATGTTGCCATGTTTCCACAACTTGTGGCTGGTCCGATCGTCCGCTATGCGGCAATTGCCGAGGCAATCTTGAAAAGACCCGCTTCGTTTGGGTTGTTTGCCAGCGGAGTTGAACGGTTTATTTTCGGTCTGGGCAAAAAGGTACTGTTGGCCAACTTTCTTGCAGTTATGGCAGACAACCTTTTTCTGATGGCTGAAACAGGCGTGTCTCTGTCTGCTGCCAGTGCCTGGCTGGGAATAGTGGCTTATGCCTTGCAGATATACTTTGATTTTTCCGGTTATTCAGACATGGCCATAGGGCTCGGTCGCATGTTTGGGTTTCAGTTTGTTGAGAACTTCAACTACCCTTACGCCGCCACAAGTGTAACTGATTTCTGGCGACGCTGGCACATTTCGCTTTCGTCATGGTTCCGGGACTATGTGTACTTTCCGCTGGGCGGCAGCAGGTGTTCCAGCTACAGAAACACCTTCAACCTGTTTACAGTCTGGGCTTTAACCGGCATCTGGCATGGAGCCAACTGGACATTCATATTCTGGGGACTGCTTTACTTTGCAGCGCTGGCCATCGAAAGAGTTCTCGGCATTGCCCGAAAAAAAACGCCACTCATGCGAGTCTGGACCTTGCTGGTGGTGCTTGTCTGCTGGGTCTTCTTCCGCTCCAGTTCAATCACAGCGGCCTGGAAGTATCTCGGCATGCTGTTTGGAGCGGGAGGAGTTTTCTTTGATGCCACGGCGCAATCCTATTGTATCAATGGCGGCTCTATCATCGTCCTCGGTCTGCTTTGTGCATTCCCAACGTTCTCCCGGGCCACGAGACTGCTACGCTCATTTTCCCGGAAAACAATCGCCCCCATCCGTTTTGCCCGTGCCTGTCTGCTGGTAACAATTTTTATTCTGTCGGCCCTGACTTGCGTTAAAGCCACCCACAACCCCTTCATCTATTTTAACTTTTAGGAGTCAGCACAATACAATGACCCGCAAGACATCAAAAGCAGTTGCTCTGATATTTGTTCTGAGTATCAGCATTGGATGCGTTGCCTTGTCTACCCGCTTTCTATTGCGCGTATTTTATCCGACAGCCAGACATACACAAGTTGGTCACTTCCTGTTGTCAGGCGGAGCTGTCGAAGTTGCCGGAACTCCCCGGGCACGTCCTTTATGGAAACGCTCACTGGAATGGGAGCTCTCGGAAAACCACCCTTTCAAGGTTTTTATTCTGGAAACCGTGAGCTGCTACGAACGTCTGATCCGCTGGAATATCCCCCTGTTGCAAAACGCCGGCTCACCGTTTGCAGTCTCAAAAAACTTTTTAGGATCCAGCCTTTATCTGAGCAGCCATACAAGCTCCATCCTGGCTGACAACACCGTATCGGCCATATCCAAAGTCAGCGATTTACTCGATGTGCCGGTTATTTACCTTGTTCCCCCCAGTCGCTTCGATGAACAGGACCGGCTATACGACGATGTCTTCAACTTTGAACGATCGATCCAGCACGGCATAGCAGCTCGTGTACAGGCTGCTGGCTACAGCGTCATTAATCTGAACCGGCTGGCTATGCAGGAAGGTCGCGATGCACACCAGTCCTTTTTCGCAACCGATCACCATTTCACTCCCGAAACAGGCTTGTGGGTCGCTCAAAAACTGGGTGCTTGCCTGTTCGAAGACTTCCAGCTTCCAGTGGATACAGACATGCTGAAAAGCGAGTCCTTCGGCAAGCAGGTCCGTCACAGCTTTTTTCTGGGTTCCATAGGCAAGCGCTTCTCTCTGGCAAGGTGCAAACCGGATGATTTCAGCCTGATGGGAACCCTCGCACCGATTTCATTTCAAATTGAAATTCCTTCATTGCAACTGAACAAAACCGGCGGGCCAAAAGAGTTGGTGAACTGGAATTTATTGGGGCAAAGAAAACATCTCTACCGTACCAACCCATACGGGGCCTATTCGTGGGGCGATAATCCGCTGGTCACGATCCGAAACACGACCAGCACCAACAATGTCCGTCTGCTGCTTTTCTCGGACTCCATCGACAATGTGCTTCTCCCCATGCTGGCTCCCTCAGTGGCAGAGGTTACTTCCATTGATCTGCGACACTTCAAGGGGCCGCTGTCCGTTTTTTTGGCAGACAACCACTTCGATGCCGTCATTTTCTTCTGGCGTATGCCTTATGTGTCGTATAATCGCCACTTCGAAAGAATCAGGTGAATCTTTCCAAACTGCGTGAGTTCTCTTTTCACTTCTCTTCATCAGCCAGAGTTGTACTGGGATCAAAAAAGATGGCATTGATACCACAGATATCGGGGGCTTCGCTGTCCCTGGGCGCCATCAGACGCAGCAGCGTATTGCCTGTCAGGTCCCAGGTCAGATAACAGCCCCTGACAGAGGTATCCTCCTCGTTGCAAACTTCACGTGCATCGAGCAGTCGCCCGCTTTCGGCGTCCACGATTTCTATCCGCACGCCGTAAATAAATTCGCTCGACCCACAGTAGATGCTCATGCGCACGGCACGTCCATCCTGGACTTCGATCGGCAGACTGCACAGAGCCGTGTCATCGCACGCCAGGCCCCCGGCGACATGTTCGGCCTCGCGCCCATCGAGCGCCCTCTGCGGCAGGGCGCCGTCCTGACGGAGATCTAGCTGCCGCCTGCCCTCCTGCCTCAAGGCCGCATGGTCGGCCAGGCCTCCCAGCCAGGCTGGCAGACGGGGATTGGCGGCAGCCGCCCGGTCCTGCTGATCGCCGAACAGCCAGTAGCCCCAGGAGCCGTAGCGCCCTTTCCACTGGCCCAGAGTTTCCCGGTCTTCACCGACAAAACGTGCTGTGGCAGCGGCTGGCACCAGACGGACAGGGGCCGAGAGCGGCCCTTCGCCGAGTTCGTTGACGACACTGACCCGATACTCAAAAAGCTGTCCGGGAACTGTGTCACAATCCCTGTAATAAGCCACCTCCAGAGGGTCGCTGGTCAGGGATTCGGCCGGCTCTCCTCCAACTGCCGTTCTATACACCCGGTATCCCTGAATGGGTCCGACAGCCGGGGTGGTCCAGATCAGACGTATGTGGTCGGCATAAATAAACCCTTCGACCTCTGGCGCGACCTGCGGCACCCCGGTCGCCTTTTCGGGCCGCTGCCACCGCAACATCAGGAGCCGGTCTTTAGCAAGATCGGGCACCAGAATGACAAACTCCCCATTCTCCCGGCGAAAAACGCTCAATCCGGCACGTTCCCGCCCGCGCAAATCCCCGGAGTTGCTCTCTTCGCCGACCTTCTCCGGCCGCAGCACAGTCAGACAGTTGCCACGCTCAAGGTCGTAAACCCCGACGAGCAACGGGGAGGGCTGCAGCGCAAAGAGCAGACCGTCCGCCACATCCAGTGCCTGCACATCAGTGAACTTTTCTGCCACAGCTTCCCCGCCGACTTCTGGCGCCTGAGCAGACAACGAGGGCAGCAGAACCATCCAGCGCGGGATCTGACGCGGGTTGTAGGTATGGAGGCTGATCCAGTCGGCATAGCCACAGACCAGGCGCAAACGCCGTCCCGGCACCAGCGGCGCATGACCGGCAAACAACATCAGGTTGGCATCGGGCAGATAATGGTGCCAGTTGACCACCCCATCGGCCAGGGGCTGGGGCAGACTGCGGCGCATGCCTGTCCGGTAGAGAGGCAGCCTCAGTGGGCTGAGCCGATCCGGGTGCCACGAGGTGATGGCTGCCGGTCCCGAACTCCCCCCGTCCAGGGGCCGACCCGTGAGCCAGATGGCTCCACTGGCATCGACCGACCAGACGGGCTCTTGCCAGGCGGCTCCGAGCGACTCTGTTTCGTCGAGCTGGATTTTGCCGTCAAGCGGATCGGCGCCGCGCCCGTCAATCCAGAACCAGCCGAACTTGCCGGCCCGTGCCGCGGCGGCCTCACGATCATCCGAAAGGCCCCGCCGGACCGAGCCGGCCCGTGCCAGCCAGGCTTCTGTACTGTC
This sequence comes from uncultured Lentisphaerales bacterium, assembly GCA_964565855.1. Classification (GTDB taxonomy): domain Bacteria; phylum Verrucomicrobiota; class Kiritimatiellia; order RFP12; family JAZUKQ01; genus CAZMGQ01. The sequence goes on from CAZMGQ010000091.1 coordinate 5,463, forward strand.
GATAACCTTGCCGCCGGGAGCGGTTACCGAACGTTCCGCACCGTTGGAGTCAGAGTCATCGAGCGGAATCACGGCACCATTCGGAATCCATACTTCGCCATGCTGAACCCGGTCGCGGCGGAAGAAGAGCAGCTTGTCGCCCTCGACCCCGAAGAGCATTTCGCGCCCCAGCACAAGGCGGGCAGCGGGCTGTGCGAGATCGGCCATGAAGGCCGGATCGTGCGGATAAACCAGAGGGTCGGTTGTCCTGCCTCCGAGACTCCACACTTCATCCGGCTGCTTTCCCCAATCCATCGCCAAGCGCATATTCCTGACATGGATATCGTGCGGCGGCTCAACTTCAGCGGTTGCGGGCAAGGCCCCGGTCAGCCGGCAGGAACTCCAGGCGAGCTGATCCAGTCCGGGACTGAAACAGAGAATCTCGACCGCCTGAGAAGGATAGCGGGCCCGGCGCCTTGAAAGGACATTCCAGTTCTGGGCGACAAAAAGTGAGCCATCGCCGGCTACACCCAGCCCCACGAGTCCGTTGAACTTGCGGTCGGTGGCAGCACTGCCGGCCGGTCCCAGAAAGCCGTGAATGTTGCCGAGCGGACGCCGCAGTTGCGACCGGCGGGGGTTGCGTCGGGAATAAACCAGAATCTGCTGGTTCGGACCGTTGTCAGCCACCAGCAGTGCCGGAGAGCCGTTGGCACAGGTCGGGTGCAGTGTCAGCGCGATCGGCTCCTCGGCATCGTCCAGTTGCTCCAGCAGGGAACCGGTTTCGGGGTCGATACGTACAACAGCCGCCGGGGCGAGGACATCGGTCTGGCGCAGCGGCTGCCAGTTGCGGGTCAGGGGATTGACTTCCGGCAGCAACTGACGCTCGCGAATCACCCAGAGGCCATCCTCTTCACTGAAACAGATGGCTCCGGGACGTGGAAAAGGCCAGTCGGCCACTTTTTCCCGTTGGGCGATGTCCCACTTTTCCAGCCTTTGCCGGGTGGCATTGGAAACAAACAGATACCGCTCACTGGACGCCAGACCACGTACGGAGATGCCATCCGGCCTGAGCTGTCTGGCCTCCATGGTATCGTCGAGAACAGAATTGATCGGAATCAGGTCGTTGCTTGCGTCTGCCCCGGCAGCAGCACGGGAAAATATCCTAACTCCATCCTCTGTGCCCACAAACAGGGAATCACGGTTGCCGCTCAGAACCAGACCGCCAACACCATCGGCAAAAACGCTCCACCGATTGTCGCGGCGAACCAGCAGGGATCCGCCGGTGTTGTTGCGGCTGTCCGGCGCCAGCAGCCAGGCTGTGCCGTCTGCGTCCACCCAAAGGTCCGTAACGGCTTCAGGCAGGGCCGGGTCGCTGACTCCGACAATGGTCGTGGCGGCAGTTTCAGCACCCGGAAGCGGCGGCGTCAGCCGGGTGCAGATCAGAGCCGTTAGAAAGATCGTGAGCAGACGGGAGTTATCCATAGCGCCCAGTCTAACAGATCAGGGGCCCTAGATGAACAGTTGAAATTTGACGCCCTCGAACACCTTCAGGGCCCGGGTAATATGCCAGACCAGGAGTATCAGCAGAGGCACAGCGGTCAGGCAGCGCAGGGCCGTTACTGCCGGGCCGGTGGAGACATTGTCTTTGACCGCCGCCCGGACACCGCCCAGCACCATGCCGGCCACGCTGCAGATGGCAATCAGTCCAAACGCCAGCAGTCGCAGCCGCAACTGAAACCCCTCCGGCCCGGGCATATCCACCGAGGCGGCCATTGGAAAACTCTGGCTCCAGGAGTTCCAGATCAGCAGAAAAATATCGACCGTGATTGCCGCCAGTCCAAACCACCAGTTGGTGCGCGGAGTCATTTCGCGCCAGTGCAGACCGACTTCAATCAGTACGGCTACGCCCAGAAGGTACAGGGCCGGGAGAAAAGGCTGCATGTACTCCATGAAGGGCATGGAAGAGACGGCAGCCGTATCGGCCAATAGCAATTTGCCAAGGTTGGTTTGAATGGAAGTGATCATTGAGACAACAGGTTCAGCAGGAGGCGCCCATATCGCACCAGACAACCCAGCAGCAGGAGCGCCAGGACCGCCAGGACCGCCTTCTGTTCGGTGGCCGTCAACTGAAAGAGATCAGTGAGGCGCGTGCGGCAGACAGCGAGAAAGTCCCGCACCGGGTTTGAGGCGGGATTTTGCA